>NZ_LWBK01000015.1:0-132384 GCF_001614195.1 Bacillus sp. VT 712
TTTGCCGGCTTCTTACAGAAAACGGGGTGTCCTGCTTACCATCCACGCATGATGATGAAAATCATTTTATGTGCCTACACACAGTCAGTTTTTTCAGGAAGAAAAATTGAAGCGCTTCTCAAAGATCGTATACGTATGATGTGGCTAGCTCAAGGTTACGAACCGAGCTATCGGACAATCAATCGATTTCGTGTTCACCCAGAAGTTCAAGTGCTTCTTCGTGAGTGCTTTGTCCAGTTTCGATGTCAACTTATTCAAGAGAACGAGATTGATAATGAAGCAATCTTCATTGATGGAACGAAGATTGAAGCAAATGCCAATAAGTTCACATTTGTCTGGCGCAAATCAATCGAAAAGTATAGTGCGAGCCTCTTGGAGAAATCAACCCAGCTGTATGACGAACTAGTAGAAAGAGAAATTATTCCACAGATCGAACGAGAAAGTTCGGACGAACTTTCTGTTGAAGAATTATCTCTAATCACTGAAAAATTAGAAGAAAAGGTTGAAGAGTTGACAAAAGAAATTGAAGCAAGTGAAGATGCCGATGAACGAAAACAACTGCGATCAAGCAGAAAAGAACCGAAGAAAGCGTATAAGCAATTTCAAGACTTTGTGAAACGTAAGTTAAAGTATGAAAAAGACATGGAGATTTTTAACGAACGGAATAGTTATTCAAAAACAGATCATGATGCCACGTTTATGCGTATGAAGGATGACTACATGAAGAATGGCCAACTGAAGGCGGGGTATAATGTGCAAATTGCGACAGAAGGTCAATATACACTTGCTTACGATGTCTTTTCAAATCCAACGGACACACGAACACTTTATCCGTTTCTTGACGCAATTGAACATCACTACTTCGAACTCCCAGACTATATTGTCGCAGATGCGGGATATGGAAGTGAAGAGAATTACCTCGATGTGCAGAACAGAAAGTGTACGAATGTGAAGACTGTTCAGGTTGTCCTTTTCGTTCACAATGTACGAAGGCGAAGGAAGGAAAGAACCGAAGAATCCATTATAACGAAAAGTGGGAACAACAAAAGAAAAGCATTCAACAGCTGCTTTCAGAAGAAAAAACGGGTAAAATCTACGGAAAACGTAAGATTGACGTAGAACCAGTTTTTGGATATCTGAAGGCTAATTTGCGTTTCACTCGAATGTCCGTAAGAGGCAAAGAGAACGTGAAAAACGAATTAGGGTTTGCGTTCATGGCGGTGAATGTACGAAAGTACATCGCCTCCAGCGTAAAATGTGCATAGACCAATCAAACAGATCAACAAAAAAGGGTTCTCATCATCAAAATGCGATGATGAGAACCCTTTTTCATTATTTTTGGCTAGTTATGTCCCAGCCTCTTTTTTTACTATGAAGAGGTATAGGTGACAGCAATCCAGCCCATACTAGTACCAAGGTATTCCCCTATCCCCTTTTTTATTGATCTTCTCCCGTGAGAAGGTCTTTTTTTATGAAAAAGGCTGAGACAGAAGTATTTCAGCCAACGATAAGCCTGAACGATTGAGAGCTCGCAACTCTTAGTTGTCCAGGCTTTTTTGTGATTGGGCAAACCCAGTTTGGAGACGGAATGGAATGGAGAGAAAGGCACTCGACTCCTCCCCGCGGAAAGCGAGTGGCCGTAGCGCAATGGAACGAACGTGTTGAGACAAACCAAAGAGAGGGGAGCGGCTATTGTTTGTCTCTTAGAAGCAGTCAGTTTGTTATATCCCAACCTCTTGCTTATGCATAAATAGACGATAAAGCCGGCCAGTCTTCGATTTGAGCGGGTTCTTGGGTAGAGATGTATTCAATCTGATAGCGGTTCAAGTAGTTTTTTTGCAGAATGGCACAGCCAATTTGCTTATCGGTTGTGGTGAACAAAATGATGCGCTTTTCTCCGTTGATGGTTTCGTCTTTTTGTATTTCTTGAATGGACAAGCTTGGTTCTTCTTTTTTTGCATAGGTTTCGATTTTTGCTTGAATGGTAGAATACGAGTCGGTTTCTTTAATTGCTTTTTCGTTTGTATGAATAACGGCAAAGGCTGTGAGCATCCCGGCAAGTAGAAAAGGAATGATCGTTTTTTTCATGGCTGAGTAGCTCCTTTATAGAGGATCTTGGCAATGTGGAATTTTAACAGCATTGTAGCACGAAAAGCCCCCAATAAAGGCCTAGATTTAAAGAAATAGGAAAATAAAACAGATTAATGGATAACAAAGGTAGCGCTCGTGACCTTCATCCCTGTTAAGAAAGCAAGCCTTATCTCATGTGAAATCATGTTTTTAAAGAGGAAAAGTACTGCGAACTACCTATAAACAATAAATAAATGTTTCCGATAACAATAAAAAAGAGTGTTTTTTAAGGGGTGGCTGTGATGGAGGGGACATCATTTTCAGCTAAAACGCTTCATTCAAGTGTGTTAAGCTATGCTAGCGTTCAGCAATCAAAAGAAAAAAATCAGCTGGAAACAGAGTTAAAAGCGCCGAAAAGCAGTAATGAAGTAATCATTGCACAGCTTGAAAAAGCGGTGGAAGAGATTAATCAAAAGCTCGCACCTACGTTTGTTTCGGTACGTTTTCAACTTCATGAAAAGTCTCATACGTATTTCGCTCAGGTTGTAAATGCGGATACGAATGAGGTGATTCGAGAGGTACCTCCCGAAAAGCTTTTAGATATGCATGCCGAGATGGAGCGGCTGACGGGATTAATCTTTGATCAAAAAATGTAATTGGCGGTGAAAGAATGGTTCGTATTGGTGGATTAGCAAGTGGAATGGATATTGACCAAATCGTAAGTGATTTAATGAAAGCGGAGCGTATGCCGCTGGATAAAATAAAGCAAAAAAAGCAAACAACAGAATGGCAGCGTGACCAGTATCGCGAAATGAACCGATTGCTAACGGAATTTCGTGATTCGGCTTTTAACATGACGCTCCAGTCAACATATATGGTGAAAAGCTCATCTTCAGCTGATGAATCGAAAGTAACGGCTACTGCAACAACGTCAGCAGGTAACGCGTCGTATACGTTATCAAACGTAACGATGGCGACGGCTGCTAAAAATATTAGCGGGGCAGTTTCAGGAACAACAAAAATTGATCCATCAAAAAGCTTATGGTCTCAGCAAAGTGCGTTTTCAGGTGGGCTAACGTGGCAGACTAAAACGATCAATCAAAGCGCGATTACGGTAGCCAGCGACACGACGAAGGTTTCGTTAGGAAAAGGAGCAATTGAAGCTTCAACCTTACCAGGACAAATTGTTGTAAAAGATAAAGATGGAAATGAAACGTCTTATAGTGTGCGCACAGACAACGCGACAGGGTTAGGGACAGACCAGGTATTTGTCGATCCAGCAACCGGTGAAATGACGTTTGGTACGCAACTTGTAAAAGATAGCACGGTACAAGGGTTTGATTATGAACAAAACTACGTATCATTTGCCATTACAACCTATGATGAAAATGGAAAAGCGATTGAAGATGATCAAAAGAATGGGAAAATGAACTTCGAGTTTGATGGTACGAAGTCATTAAATGACGTTATTTCTACGATTAACAATTCCAAGGTCGGGATTTCTGCATTTTACGATTCGGGCACAGATAAAATTATGTTTACTCGTAAAGACACGGGTAAATTGACGAGCAGTACAGATGCAGCGGGTCCTCAAATGAAGCTTGAAGGTGATTTTCTGACCCAGACGCTAAAGCTCGATCAAACGAATGAACAAAGCGGAACTGACGCAACGTTTGAAATCAACGGCTTACAAACAACGAGAAAGTCCAATACGTTCACAGTCAGCGGCGTGAGCTTTACGCTTCAAGATAACTTTACGGCCCCTGTGCGCGTAAATGTTAGCAACAACACAGATAAAGCGGTTGAATCGATTAAAGATTTTGTGACGAAGTACAATGAACTCATCGCTACACTCAATGGTAAAACTACGGAAGAGCGTTACCGCGATTACAGTCCTTTGACCGATGCTCAGCGTGAAAGCTTAACAGATAAACAAGCGGAGCAGTGGGAAGAAAAAGCCAAGAGCGGCTTGTTAAAAAACGATTCAATTCTTTCAAGTGGACTAAATCAAATGCGTTCTAACTGGTATTCAGCTGTTTCAGGCATCACCGGTGAATTCAAGCAGCTAACGGATATTGGAATTACGACTAGTACGAACTATATGGACCGTGGAAAGCTTGTTATTAACGAGACAAAGTTAAAAGAAGCACTTGAGAAAGATCCGCAGTCCGTGATGGATTTATTTTCAAAAAATGGCGAAACGACAAGTGAAAAAGGGGTTGTCCGCAGACTTCGTGAATCCGTTGCGGATACGGTATCTAAAATTGAGCAGCGTGCAGGCCGCTCAACGTGGACGAATACGCAGTTTGTGCTCGGTCGTAATTTACGTGACATGGATGATCAAATTAGTCGATTTGAAAGTCGTCTTGTGCAGGTAGAAGACCGCTATTGGCGCCAATTTACAGCAATGGAAAAAGCTATTCAAAACTCAAACGCACAAAGCATGCAGCTATCGCAATATTTCGCTTAAACATAGCAATACAATGAAGAAAGAGTACGAGAAGGAGTGAAGGAAATGGCAGCAAATCCTTATCAAGCGTATCAGCAAGGGGCAGTTCAAACCGCTTCACCTGGTGAACTTACGCTGATGCTTTACAACGGATGCATTAAATTTATTAAAATGGCCCGTATTGGGTTTGAACAACACAATATTGAAGCGAAAAACGAAAACTTACTTAAAGCACAAAAGATTATTCAAGAGCTAATGGTTACTTTAGATACAAGCGCTGCTGTTGGAAAAGAAATGATGGCGATGTATGACTATATGAATCAGCGCTTAATTGAAGCCAATGTTCAAAATCGCGTAGAACTCCTCGACGAAGTAGAGGGATATGCCGTTGAGTTTCGTGATACGTGGAAGCAGGTTATTCAAATGAATCGTAAGCAAACCCATGGTTCAGGTGGACAAGCGTGACGCCTCTCGACTCCGTATATGAACTGACGGCTGAGCTCTATGGCCTTGTCCAAAAGCCGCTTCTTGCAGAAGAACGTGAGAATATGATTGCGAAAGTGGAAGGCTTGCTTCAAGAGCGCAGTCAGTATATTGACGAGCTTGTTCAGTCAAAAGAAAGCAAGAATGATTCGAGAGGGAACATCATCGTTAGCATGAATGCCATCATTGATTCAACATTGTTAAAATGGAAAAAAAGTGTTGAAGAGGACCTTCAAAAAACAAAGGCCAAAAAACAGCATGTTAATCGTTATGTTAACCCGTATGGAAATGAAACATTCGATGGGAGTTTTTACGATAAGCGAAACTGAATAGAAGACGTAAAAATTCGAAAAAAAAGACTTCTCTTTAGAAGAAGGTCTTTTTTTTTAGTTCTAACATACACTTTCTTAAATTTGAAAATTTGTTCGCTGAATTTTCAAAAAAATATAGGTTTAGGAAGGGAAAGTGTCGGGTATTGTAGAAATATAGAGGTATAGCAATGATTAAAGGAGGAGTTCGAATATGATGTACAACATTCGTGGCGAAAACATTGAGGTAACTCCAGCAATCAGGGAATATGTAGAGAAAAAGCTCAGCAAGTTAGAGCGCTATTTCGATGGTACACCTAATGCTGATGTAAATGTAAACTTAAAAGTATACAACAACGACCAAAAAATAGAAGTTACAATTCCAATGACTGATCTTGTATTACGTGCTGAAGAGACGCATACAGATTTATATGCCGCAGTCGACCTTGTCCTTGATAAACTTGAGCGCCAAATTCGCAAGCATAAAACGAAAGTGAACCGTAAAATGCGTGAAAAAGGTGCTGAAAAATACCTATTCGCTGCGTTAGAAGGTGACCCAAGCGTTGCCGTTGCAGCTGAAACGGATGAAGAAGAGCTAGAGCTTGTCCGTACAAAACGATTTAACTTAAAACCAATGGATAGTGAAGAAGCAATTTTACAGATGAATATGCTTGGTCATAGCTTCTTTGTCTTCACAAATGCCGACACAAATACAACCAATGTCGTTTATCGTCGAAAAGATGGGCGATATGGCCTGATTGAGCCAAACTAAATACAGTAACTTCTAAGGCAGCGAGCTTTACTCGCTGTCTTTTTTAATGATGTCTAGTTTACGTTGCTTATCCTGTTCGTTCTAGGCAGTATTTATCAAATCATCAGTTGAGTAATAATGGGTATAAGTTGCTACTTGTCTAGCCCCGATGTTACAATTTTATTCAGAATGTTTTATAATAAGGAAATAACAAGTACAAGATGTATTGATTATAAATAGAGGAGCGTTTAATATGCTTGGATTATTTAAAAAAGTGTTTGACGGAAATCAACGCCAAATCGGTCGTTTAGAACGAATGGCTGAACAGATTGATGCGTTGGGTCCTGATATGGCATCGCTGACAGATGATCAGCTTCGTGAGAAAACAGTAGACTTTAAAGAACGTTATCAAAATGGTGAATCTGTAGACGATATGCTGACAGAAGCTTTTGCAGTTGTACGTGAAGCGGCAAAGCGTGTGTTAGGCATGTATCCTTATAAAGTGCAGCTAATGGGTGGTATCTCCTTACATGAGGGGAATATCTCTGAGATGAAAACAGGGGAAGGTAAAACGTTAACTGCAACTATGCCTGTTTATTTAAATGCCATTACTGGAAAAGGCGTGCACGTTGTAACGGTCAATGAATATTTAGCAAGCCGTGATGCAACTGAAATGGGGCGTCTTTATGAGTTTTTAGGCTTAACGGTTGGCTTGAATTTAAACAGCTTAACAAAGGATGAAAAGCAGGAAGCGTACGCTGCTGACATTACGTATACAACAAATAACGAGCTAGGATTCGATTATTTACGTGATAACATGGTGCTTTATAAAGAACAAATGGTACAACGTCCCCTTCATTTTGCTGTAATCGATGAAGTTGACTCCATTTTGATTGACGAAGCGCGTACACCGTTGATTATCTCTGGAACTGCTCAAAAGTCAACGGCTCTTTATATTCAAGCTAATGCATTCGTTCGCACGCTTGATAAAGAAACGGACTATACGTTTGATGTGAAGACCAAAAGTGTTCAGTTAACTGAGGACGGAATGTCTAAGGCTGAAAAAGCGTTTGGTATTGAAAACCTGTTCGATATCTCGCATGTAGCCTTAAACCACCATATTAACCAAGCGTTAAAAGCACACGTAACGATGCAAAATGACGTTGACTATGTGGTAGAAGACGGGAAAGTCGTAATCGTCGATCAGTTTACAGGTCGTTTAATGAAAGGTCGTCGCTTTAGCGATGGGCTTCACCAAGCAATTGAAGCAAAAGAAAATGTCGACATTCAAAACGAAAGCATGACGCTTGCAACAATCACGTTTCAAAACTACTTCCGTATGTATGAAAAGCTAGCGGGTATGACGGGGACAGCGAAAACGGAAGAAGAAGAATTCCGAAACATCTATAACATGCAGGTAGTTGTAATTCCAACGAATAAAGACATTGCTCGTGATGACAAAGCAGACTTAATTTATAAAACGATGGAAGGCAAGTTCAAAGCCGTTGTCGAAGATATCGCTGAGCGCCATGCGAATGGACAGCCTGTGCTTGTTGGTACAGTAGCGATTGAAACGTCTGAACTATTGTCTTCATTATTAAAGAAAAAAGGTATCAAGCACCACGTTTTAAATGCAAAGCAGCATGAGCGTGAAGCTGATATTATCGAAAACGCTGGTCAAAAAGGCGCGGTGACAATCGCAACAAACATGGCTGGACGTGGAACAGATATTAAGTTAGGCGAAGGTGTTATTGAAGCAGGCGGTTTAGCCGTAATCGGTACAGAACGTCATGAATCACGCCGTATCGATAACCAGCTGCGTGGTCGTGCTGGTCGTCAAGGAGACCCGGGGGTTTCTCAATTTTATCTTTCAATGGAAGATGAGCTGATGCGTCGCTTTGGCTCTGATAACATGATGTCCATGATGGATCGCCTTGGTATGGACGATTCACAGCCAATTCAAAGTAAAATCGTGACAAGAGCCGTTGAATCTGCGCAAAAACGAGTAGAAGGTAACAACTTCGATGCGCGTAAACAATTGCTTCAATATGATGATGTATTACGTCAGCAGCGTGAAGTAATCTACAAGCAGCGCTTTGAAGTGTTGGATTCAGAAAATCTGCGTGATATTGTAGAGCGCATGATCCAATCAACGGTTGAAAGAGTTGTCGCTACGTATACGCCAAGCGATGAGTTAGAAGAAGATTGGAATTTACAAGGTATTGTTGATTATGTAAATGCTAATATTCTAGATGAAGGGCAAATCACGGAAGAAATGTTGCGCCGTAAAGAGCCTGAAGAAATTGTAGAAATGCTTGTTGATTATGCAAAAGCGCGCTACAACGAAAAAGAAGACCAGCTTGAGCCAGAACAAATGCGTGAGTTTGAAAAAGTTGTTGTTCTTCGCGCGGTTGATTCAAAATGGATGGACCATATCGATGCGATGGATCAGCTACGTCAAGGTATTCACCTTCGTGCATACGGTCAAACAGACCCACTTCGCGAGTATCAAATGGAAGGCTTTGCGATGTTTGAAAACATGATTGCCACAATTGAAGAAGAAGTGACGAAGTATATGATGAAAGCAGAGATTAACAACAACCTTGAACGTCAAGAAGTAGCGAAAGGACAAGCTGCTGTGCATCCAAAAGAAGGGGATGCACCTGCGAAAAAAAAGCCAAAAGTCAACGCAGTTGATGTAGGTCGTAACGATACATGCATTTGCGGAAGCGGTAAGAAGTATAAAAACTGCTGCGGAAAAGAAGCATAAAAGTAAGGAAGCATTATTGGTTTAGCGACAAACTGTGTTACAATCACATACAGATAGCAACCGTCAGGAAGGAAATGGGCAGCCCCCATTTCCTTCCTGTGTGTCAAAAATAAGATAGAGGTGTTTGAACGATGGATTTAGTAGAAATTAAGCAAGAGTTAGAGAAAACAGCTAAGCGATTAGCGGACTTTAGGGGGTCTCTTTGACCTCGATAACAAGCAAGCTCGTATCGATGAGCTAGATGAAAGAATGGCTGATCCAAGCTTTTGGGATGATCAGCAAGCAGCACAAACAGTTATCAATGAAGCAAACGGCTTAAAGGATGCTGTAAATCAGTTTAATCACTTAGATGAAACGTATGAAAATTTACAAGTATCGTATGAGCTTGTAAAAGAAGAATACGATGAAGATTTAGCTACCGAGCTAGTTGACGAATTAAAACAGTTAACGTCAGGTATGAATGAATTTGAGCTACAGCTCTTATTAAGTGAGCCTTACGATAAGAACAACGCCATTCTAGAGCTTCACCCGGGTGCAGGCGGAACGGAATCTCAAGACTGGGGCTCAATGCTACTGCGTATGTACACGCGCTGGGCAGAGAAAAAAGGCTTTAAGGTTGAGACGTTAGACTATCTTCCTGGAGACGAAGCTGGAATTAAGAGCGTTACGTTACTAATTAAAGGTCATAATGCATATGGCTATTTAAAAGCAGAAAAGGGCGTACACCGTCTTGTACGTATTTCGCCGTTTGATTCATCTGGTCGTCGTCATACATCGTTCGTATCATGTGACGTCATGCCTGAGTTTAACGATGAAATCAATATTGATATTCGTACAGAGGATTTAAAAGTAGATACGTACCGTGCAAGTGGTGCGGGTGGTCAGCATATTAATACGACCGATTCAGCTGTTCGTATTACCCATCTACCAACTAACGTAGTTGTTTCTTGTCAAACAGAGCGTTCACAGATCAAAAACCGTGAGCAAGCGATGAAAATGTTAAAATCGAAGCTTTATCAGCTAGAGATTGAAAAGCAGCAAGAACAGCTAGCCGAAATTCGCGGTGAGCAAAAGGATATCGGTTGGGGAAGTCAGATTCGTTCTTATGTATTCCACCCATATTCTCTTGTAAAAGACCACCGTACAAATACTGAAATCGGAAATACACAAAGCGTAATGGACGGAGACATTGATTTATTTATTGATGCCTACTTACGTTCACATATTTAAGAGTGATAGCTACCCCTGGATTTTCGCGCAAGCGTGGAACCAGGGTTTTTTTCTGACAGCATGAGTTGCTTAAAAGTTACATACGCTATGGTAAAAGTCGTTAACTGAGGTGACTATCATGAAAAGATTGAAACGAGACGTATTTTCTGTATCCGACCGACTGCTGCAAATTGTTTATGTCATGGTTGGAGCAAGTATCGTCGCGATAGCCTTTAATATATTCCTACTTCCTAACCGTATTGCATCTAGTGGTGTAAGCGGTATCAGCACAATTTTAAATGCATTATTTAATTGGTCTCCAGCCTATGTTCAGTGGGCTTTTAACGTACCGCTTTTTCTTTTAGGAGCGTTGCTACTTGGTTGGCAATTTGGAGCCAAAACCTTAATTGGTACGGTTTTTTTACCGTTTGTTGTCTTATTAACAAGCGATATTGAGCCAGCTACAACTGATCCGCTTCTTGGAGCGTTGTTTGGTGGAATTGGTGTGGGTGTTGGGTTAGGTCTGGTGTTTCGAGGACACGCATCCACTGGAGGCACGGATTTAGCTGCGCAAATTATTCATAAGTATACATCGTTATCGCTCGGTATTTGTGTAGCTTTAATTGATGGGCTCATTGTGATTGCAGCTGCTTTCGTATTTGATCTAGAACGAGGGCTATATGCGCTAATCGGCCTTTATGTCACAAGTAAAACCATTGACCTTGTCCAAGTAGGCGTCGGGCGCTCAAAAATGGCGCTCATCATTACCAATAAAGAAAAAGAAGTGCGCCATGAAATTTTACATACAATTGACCGGGGGGTGACGCGTTTGTCAGCCTACGGGGGGTATACGGATGAAGAGCGACCAATTTTAATGGTTGTAGTTGAACAAACAGAATTCACAAAATTGAAACAAACGGTTAAAGCAATTGACCCATCTGCATTTGTCATTGTTGCAGACGCTTCAGAGGTACTAGGAGAGGGTTTTAAACGTTCATAAGTAGGTTATAATAGAGTGAAAAACTTCACAAAATGGTTAATTTTATTATGGAATGAGGAGGAATAGCCATGAAGAAATTAGCATTAGCAATCATTGCAGGAGCATCTTTTACATTGGCAGCGTGCGGTGGAGGGAATGAGTCTTCTGAAACAGCTTCTGAAGCAAGTGGGGAAGAGCTTTACCAACAAAACTGTTCGGGCTGTCATGGCCAAAACCTTGAAGGTGCAAGAGGACCAAACCTTGAGAAGACTGGTGCGAAATATTCACAAGAAGAAATTGAAGACATTATCAATAATGGAAAAGGAAGCATGCCAAAAGGCTTGGTGAACGAAGAGGAAGCGAGCAAAATTGCCGAGTGGTTAGCCGAAAAGAAATGATGCAAAACGAGGAGCAAAAAAGCTTCTCGTTTTATTTTTTTACAAAATATAGACGAGGATAGTCCTGCTGTTTTTCTAAATTTCTTTGAGAGCAAACTCCTTTTTAGGGGGATATAGGAAGGTGTATGAATCCGACTAATGTCATATTTGAAATAAAAATGTAATATTTTTAGGGCTTAAATTCTCGAAAAGTGATGTTATAATGAGAAAGCAACTGAAATGAGTCGTTTTTTTTTGATTTTTTTGTAATTCTTTGTCGAAAGACGGAGAATGAAAATAACACACTTGATTAGGTGATAACTGATGATTGAAATGCAAAATGTTTATAAAACGTATCCGAACGGTGTGAAAGCAATCAATGGGATTAGCATCAAGATTAATCAAGGTGAGTTTGCTTATATCGTAGGACCAAGCGGAGCGGGTAAATCTACATTTATTAAAATGATGTATCGCGAGGAGAAACCTTCTACGGGCGATATCATTGTCAATGGCTCAAACGTAGCCAAAATTAAAAGTCACAAGGTACCAATTTTCCGTCGTAATATTGGGGTAGTCTTCCAAGACTTTAAGCTTCTACCAAAGCTAACGGTATATGAAAATGTGGCGTTTGCTTTAGAAGTGATTGAGCAGCACCCAGAGGAAATTAAAAAGCGCGTAATGGAAGTGCTTGATCTTGTAAAGCTGAAAAATAAAATGCGAGCGTTCCCCGATGAACTATCTGGTGGAGAGCAGCAGCGTGTATCAATCGCGCGTTCTATTGTAAATAAACCAAAAGTGGTCATTGCAGATGAGCCGACAGGGAACCTAGACCCTGAAACTTCTTGGGAGATCATGGACATTTTTGAAGAAATTAATAAAAATGGCACAACGATTTTAATGGCAACTCACAATCGTGAAATTGTAAATGCAATTCGTAAACGAGTAATTGCTATTGAAAATGGAAAAGTTGTGCGTGACGAAGTAAGAGGTGATTACGGATATGAAGGCTAGAACATTCGGTCGCCACTTACGAGAAGGAGCAAAAAGTCTTAGTCGAAACGGGTGGATGACTTTTGCATCAGCTAGTGCGGTAACAGTTACCCTACTACTAGTTGGTGTCTTTTTAACGCTTATGCTTAACCTAAATCACGTAGCCAAGTTAATTGAAAACGACGTTGAAATTCGAGTACACGTCGATCCAGCAGCTACAGATGAAGAGCAGTCGGCTATTGAAGAGAAGTTAAAAGCAATTAGCCGTGTTGATACGGTGTCATTTTCTTCTAAAGACAAAGAGCTCAAGAGCTTAATTGATAGTATGGGTGAAGAAGGGAAAGTATTTGAGCCTTTTGAACAGCAAAACCCATTAAATGACGTATTTATTGTCAAAACAAAAACACCAAACGATGTAGCTAAGGTTGCTACAGAAGTTGAAAAATACTCGAATGTTACAAATGTGCAATACGGACAAGGTGAAGTTGAAAAACTGTTTAACGTCCTAGAAGTTGCCCGTAACATTGGAATTGCTTTAATTATCGGTTTGCTTTTCACAGCAATGTTCTTAATTTCTAATACAATTAAGATTACCATCGTTGCTCGTCGTGAAGAAATTGAGATTATGAGATTAGTAGGAGCAACAAACCTATTTATTCGCTGGCCATTCTTCATTGAAGGCTTGCTGCTTGGATTATTAGGTTCAGTTGTACCAATCGGTGTCTTAATTGGTGTATACACGTTTGTATTCAACCAATCTGAGCCAAAATTCAACGGATATTTTGAGCTTTTACCAACGTTCCCATTCACGCTTCAAATTGCGCTATTACTTGCTGTAGTCGGTGGATTTATCGGCGTTTGGGGAAGTATGCTATCAGTTCGAAAATTCTTAAAAAAATAAGTTATATTATTCAGTACCACGACAAATCTAGCCTAAACGTTAGATTTGTCTTCTTACATATAAAGATGATAAGCACATAAAAAAACACGTACAAATGAGGAGAACAGACAAATGAAACGCAAAGTATTAACGGTTACAGCAGCGGCTTTTGTCGGGCTAAGCGGTGTATGGTTAAGTTCGGGGAATATCGCTTATGCAAACGGAGACATTGATAAAAAGATTAGCGATTTAAATGAAAAAAGTTCAAATGTAAACAAAAACATTAATGAAGGTAAAGAAGAAATTAAATCTTTACAAGAGCAACAGAAAAAAACAGAAGCCGAAATGAAGCGTTTAGATGAGAAGATCGGTGAGACAAACGAGAAAATTCGAAATCGCGAGTCTGAAATATCAGAAACAAAGAAAGAAATTGAAAAATTAAAAAAAGATATTGAAGAAGTAAAAGAACGTATTGAAAAGCGAAATGAATTGTTAAAAGATCGAGCTGTAGCGTTACAGGAAAGCGGTGGCTCAGTGGATTACATGCAAGTTCTACTAGGCTCACAAAGCTTTGGTGACTTTATCAGCCGTGTTAGTGCAGTATCTACAATTGTAGAAGCAGACCGTGAGTTATTAATTCAACATGAGCAAGACAAAAAAGAACTTCAAACAAAAGAAACAGCTGTTCAAACAAAATTAGAATCACTTGAAAAAGCGCTAAAAGACCTTGAAACATTGTCAGCAGATCTTGAGAAGCAAGTCGATGAAAAAGATAAATTAATTGCTACGTTACAATCGCAAGAGCAATCAGTAAACGATGAAATTGTTGGCTTAGAAGAAGAAGCGGCTCTACTAGCAGATCAAAAGAAAGCAGCAGAAGGTGAAAAGGCAGCTTGGGAACAAGAGCAGCGTGAAAAAGCGAAAGCTGCAGCGGAGGCAAAGGCAAGAGCTGAAGCAGAAGCGAAGGCAAGCCAGTCACAGCCAGCAGCAAAATCGGCACCAAGCGCAGCGCCAGCTCAAAAAGCAGAAGCTGCACCAGCACCAGCTGTAACAAGCGGTTCATTCATGCGTCCAGCTAACGGACCAGTCACATCTCGATATGGTTACCGTGAAAAATTTGGTCGCATGCATTACGGAATTGATATTGGAAAACGTGGTAGTAGTGTACCAATTGTATCCGTAGCGGATGGCACAGTTATTCGAGCGTATTACTCATCATCATTCGGGAATGTTGTATTTGTACGCCATAACGTCAATGGCCAAACTTGGGTATCTGTTTATGCTCACTTAGAAAGTTATAATGTGTCTAGTGGTCAGTCAATCGGAAAAGGTCAACAGCTAGGCTACATGGGTAATACTGGTCGTTCATTCGGTGCACACTTGCACTTTGAACTTCACAAAGGAGACTGGCAAGGAAGCAGCTCTGCTGTAAACCCTGAAAATTATATTAACTTCTAATTTTGTGCATATGTTGTACAAGCCTATCATAAAATCTTAACAAAAAGGCATCACACTTGATTTGTGTGGTGCCTTTTGCTACAAATAACACATGCATCCTTTTTATTACATAGTTTCAAGGCTATCTATTATAATAAAAAGAGATGGGTCAGGGTTGAGGAGGATGAAAGAGCTTGAATCGGAAAATAGTGGCATTATTGATGGTGCTCTCTCTTGTAGTTGGAGCAGTAGGTACTTATTTTGGATTACAATATGCAAGCGCTGGAAGCGTTGGTTTATCAAGTCTCTCGTCAGCTACAGGGACAAATAATGTAGATGTAAATGGTGAATTTGACAAGATTAAGCAAGCCTATGACCTTATATCATCCCAATATTATAAGGATGTAGACGAAAAAAAATTACTAGAAGGTGCTATTCAAGGAATGGTACAGACGCTTGATGATCCCCATTCGTCCTATATGAATAAGGAAACAGCAAAGCAATTTGAACAATCACTTGACTCATCCTTTGAAGGAATTGGTGCAGAAGTTAGCATGGTAGATGGTAAAGTCACAATCGTAGCACCATTTAAAGAATCACCAGCTGAGAAAGCTGGTTTAAAGCCCAACGATCAAATTTTAAAAATTGATGGTAAAAGCATTGAAGGATTAGAGCTTTATGATGCTGTGTTAAAAATTCGTGGTGAAAAAGGATCAACAGTTAAATTAGATATTCAGCGTCCCGGTGTAAAAGACATGATGAAAGTTGATGTGGTACGTGATGAAATTCCAATTGAAACTGTTTATTCATCTGTGAAGAAAGTAAATGACAAATCAATTGGCTACATGGAGATTACGTCATTTTCTGAATCTACCCAAGATGAATTTAAAAAGCAGCTAAAGGAACTTGAAAAGAAAAATATTGAAGGACTTGTCCTTGATGTGCGTGGAAATCCAGGTGGTTATCTCCAAAGCGTGGAGAAAATGTTAGAAGAACTTGTAACAGGTGACAAGCCGTATGTACAAATTGAAGAGCGTGACGGTGATCGTCAAACGGTTAAGTCTTCTTTAAAAGAACCAAAAGATTATCCAATTGTAGGACTGATCGATGGTGGTAGTGCATCTGCTTCAGAAATCTTAGCTGGTGCATTAAAAGAAGCTGGCGGATATGACATTGTTGGTGAAAAATCATATGGTAAAGGAACAGTTCAGCAAGCAGTGCCAATGGAAGACGGCAGTAACTTAAAGCTGACGTTCTACAAATGGTTAACGCCAGATGGCAATTGGATTAATGAAAAAGGAGTTAAGCCAACTGTTGAAGTAAAACAGCCTGACTATTACTACACAAATCCAATTCAAGTTACTAAAACATTAAAATTTGATATGACAGATGATCAAATCAAAAATGCACAGCAAATGTTAAAGGGATTAGGGTTTGAACCTGGCCGTACCGATGGATATTTCGGTAAAGAAACAGAAACGGCTGTAAAAGCGTTTCAAAAAACAAATGATCAAAAAGTGACGGGAGAAATTGACGAAGATACAGCGGCATTACTTCAGACAAAGCTGCTCGAAAAAATCAAGTCAAAAGAAGATGACCGTCAATTAGAAACAGCTCTAAAGCTTGCGAGCGAATAATGAATGAACAGAAAAACCCCCTCTCTGTAGGCTTGCAGAGAGGGGGTTTTTGTAGAAATAGTGAGCATGTTTATTCTCTTTTTCTGTTACAATAAGTGAACAAGTTGGTTTTTCATCCATATTAATAAAGGAGGAGCTCACTAATATGGAAGAACAAAAAGAATTACAGCCAAAGGTAGAGAAGAGCTTTGAACTAATCGGTAAAAAATGGACAGGATTAATCATTTATGTACTGATGAGTGGTCCAAAGCGCTTTAGCGAGCTCAATGAGGCGATTCCGGCTTTAAGCAGAAGGTTACTAACTGAGCGAGTTAAAGAGTTAGAAGAGCATGGTATTGTGCTACGCACTGTTATACCGGAGCGTCCGATTCGCACAGAATATACGCTGACTCAAAAAGGAAAAGAATTAGGGCAAATTTTAGGTCCGATTACGCAATGGGCAGAAAGTTGGATCAAAGACTAACAAGCACAGAAGCAGAAGACTAGCTACAGAAAGGAATGTCAAAGATGGCAAACGTTCTTTATGTTACTGCACATCCACTAAGTGAAGATGAATCATTAAGCATGGCGGTAGGTAAGCAATTTATTGAAACCTATCAAGAAACAAATCGAAATGATGAAGTCGTTCATTTAGACTTATATACGGCTGACATACCATTTCTAGATAAAGATGTGTTTAACGGTTGGAAGAAGCTGCGTGAAACAGGTTCTTTAGAAGAGTTATCATCAGATGAACGAATGAAAGTAGGACGCCTAGCAGAACTAGGTGCACAATTTTTACTAGCAGATAAATACGTGTTTGTTACACCGATGTGGAATTTTTCGGTACCTGCCATTATGAAGGCTTATATTGACGCAATTGCTGTATCAGGCAAGACGTTTACATATACAAAAGAAGGCGCTGAAGGTTTGTTAAAAGGAAAGAAAGCACTTCATATTCAAGCGCGAGGTGATGTTTATTCAGAAGGACCAGAAGTGAACCGTGAAATGGGACATCGCTATTTGGAAGTAATGATGGACTTTTTTGGGATTGAATCCTTTGAAAGCATTATTATTGAAGGTCAGGTGAAATTTCCAACTAAAGCACAAGAAATTAAAGAAAAAGCAATGAATCAAGCGTTGACTATTGCTACAACTTTTTAAAAAGACTTTTACCAGTCTTTTTTTTATGTTTAAAAGGCATACTAACAAACAGGGTAATCATTTAAATGAGAATAAAATAGTTGACTAAAAAGATTACCTAAGTTACTATTAGTAACATAGTTATTAAAAAGTGAAAGAAAGGTGCGAATTCAACATGGCAAAAGTATTGTATATTACAGCACATCCGCATGACCATCAAACTTCATTTAGTATGGCTGCAGGAAAAGCATTTATTGACACATATAAAGAAGAAAATCTAAACGATGAGGTTGTACACATTGACCTTTATAAAGAGGATATCCCACAATTAGATGCAGATATCTTTGGTGGATGGGGTAAATTAGGAGCAGGTGAAGCATTTGATAAGCTATCAGCTGACCAGCAGCGTAAAATTGCTCGTTTAAATGAACTGAGCGATCAATTTGCAAATGCTGATAAATATGTATTTGTAAATCCAATGTGGAACTTCTCATTCCCACCTGTTATGAAAGCATACTTAGATTCTGTTGCTGTAGCAGGAAAAGCATTCCGCTATACAGAGCAAGGAGCAGTTGGGTTATTAACAGATAAAAAAGCATTTCATATCCAAGCAAACGGCGGTATTTATTCAGAAGGTCCAGCAGCAGATGTGGAGATGGGACATCGCTACATTGGTATTATGATGAACTTCTTTGGAGTTCCATCATTTGAAGGATTATTTGTAGAAGGTCATAATGCAATGCCTGCAAAAGCAGAAGAGATTAAAGCAAGCGGCATTGAAAAAGCGAAAGAAGCAGCGCGTAAATTTTAATAAAGAAGTAAGAAAAAGAGACTGAGACATAAGTAGTTCAGTCCTTACTATACCTGAACGATTAAGAGTTTATCACTTTTAATCGTTCAGGTTTTTTGTTGATTGTGAAAACAATGTTGGAAACAGGGTGGAATGGAGCGTAGGACACTCGACTCCTGCGGGAAAGAGAGGGAAAACGGAGATCCCGCAGCGCAGCGAGGAAGCTCAGGTTCCTCCCCGCGGAAAGCGAGTGGCCGTAGCGCAATGGAACGAACGTGTTGAGACAAACTAAAGAGATGGAAACAGCTAGTGTTCGTCTTTTAGAAGCAATCATTTTGTTATGTCCCAAACTCTTTTTTTTGGTAAATAGAATTGAACACATATGTGTATAACGGACAGTTAACATACAAATATGAATGATTTGTTCCTTTTCTTATAGTACTTGGAGGACTGTTTTTTAGAAAAAAACAACATTGGCGGTTGTTATCATACTTTGTTAAAATGAAATTACTGGTTATACATACAAATCTGCGGTGATAAATAAAAAATAAGAAGTTGAGGGAGTAGTAGGCGGTGGAAAGATGGAAGTTGTAATAGAAATCCTAAAAGGAGCGGGAAAGCTTTTTATACATCCGCTCACCTATTTATTTTTACTGGTTTCATTCTTTGTTGGTCTGGCACGCGTTAAGCGTGAACGAAAAAACTTTCATGTTCGGGTATTTGATTTTATCTTAGAAGCGAAGTATTTATTTTTTCCAGGCATTATTATTGGCGTGATCCTTTCAATTTGCACTGTTTTAGTAGGGACATACGTAACGATTGGAACACTTGTGTTTGTTGCTTTGATTACTTTTCTTTTGAGTGGGCCGTGGACATTTCGGTGGTTATCGCCCGCTTATGTATTGGGCGTAACCATTTTTGCTACGCTAGTTATTCCAAATGTGGGAATTGGAGATGGGATTGTTCATACATGGTCACTTGAATTAAAGGATGCAAATTTACCATCGTTAACGTTTTTGTTAGCGCTACTAGTAGTAGCAGAAGGATATTTGATTTGGAAGTTTGGCGTAAAAGGAACCTCTCCTGCTATCATTAAGAGCAAAAGAGGCCAAGAGATTGGTGCTCACTTTTCTCAAAAGCTTTGGGTTGTTCCTGTGTTTTTATTAGTTCCTGGTGATGCAATTACATCTACCTTCAGCTGGTGGCCAGTGCTTACAGTAGGTCAAACGTCATTTAGCTTATTTTTTGTTCCATTTGCTATAGGTTTTAGCCAGCGCATTCAAAGTATGTTGCCAAGCGCATCGATTTCATTTACTGGAAAAAGAGTGTTGTTTTTAGGCGTTGGTTTGGTCTTAGTGGCGCTTGTGACATTAGTTGTTCCGCTATTTTCATTTGTTGTGGCGGCTCTCGCCATTGTGGTTAGACAGTGGATTAGTACGAAGCAACGTCTAGCAGATGAGAATGCTGCACCATTTTTCACAAAAAAATCAGAAGGTGTTATCATATTGGGTATTATTCCAGGATCGCCCGCTGAAAAAATGGGCTTACAAGTTGGAGAGTTAATTACGAAAGTAAACGGTGTTCCTGTATCAGAAGTTGCTAAATTTTATGCAGCGCTTCAGGTTAATAATCGTGCTTTCTGTAAATTAGAGGTGCTTGATTATTCTGGCGAGGTTCGCTTTGCTCAGCGCGCTTTGTATGATAATGAACATCACGAGCTAGGTATTTTATTCGTTCATAACTACAAGCAGCTAACATCGGAAGCTGTTTAAGTGACAAACCCTATTTCTTTATTAAAAGAAGTAGGGTTTTTTTTGTAAAAAAAGTATGGCAGATGTCTTAACAATTTTCTAGTATATTCCTATTGTGTTAGATATAATCAAGTTACGAATTGAACAAAAGTGTATATTTTATAAAAAATAAACAAATTTGTTCAAAAAATATATAGAAAGCGTTTACAAAATTGTGGAAAGGAGAGTATACTGAACATATAGTAAGTTAAGAATCTTTTTAAATCTTAATGTAATGAAGGAGGCTTGGTATTGATGGAGGTTTTAATGAGAACGATGTTTCAATCGTTAGGCAAAAATCACTCAATGAATAAATTAGCAAAAAGGTATGGTCTACGAATGGGTGCGGCAAGATTTGTGGCAGGTGATTCAATTGAATCTGCTATTAACACTTGTAGAGAGCTGAACGCTGCAGGTAAGGTTGCAACGTTAGATCACCTTGGAGAATTTGTGTATACCAAAGAGGAAGCAGCTGAATCTACCGATATGTGTGTGCAAACATTACATGCGATTGCTCATTCAAATGTTAATTCGAATTTATCATTGAAGATGACATCTCTTGGTTTAGATATTAGCAAAGAGCTCTGCATGGATAATATGCGCAAAATTCTTGAGGTTGCCAAAATGCATGGGATTTTTGTTCGAATTGATATGGAAGATTATGCTCATTGTCAGCAGTCACTAGATATATATAAAGAGCTGCGAAAAGACTATGATAACGTTGGAATTGTGATTCAAGCATATCTATATCGTACGCAGCAAGACATTAAAGACCTAAATCAATATCAAGCAAACTTACGCTTAGTAAAAGGGGCATATAAAGAGTCACCTGAAGTAGCATTTCCAGCAAAAAAAGATGTGGATGAAAACCTTAAAGAAATTATTAAAATGCATTTAGAAAACGGCAACTACACAGCCGTGGCAAGCCATGATGAAGCAATGATTGACTATACGAAAGAGTTGGTTAAAAAACTGAATATTCCAAAGGATCAATTTGAATTTCAGATGCTGTACGGTATTTGTGTTGATTTACAAGATAAGCTTATTAAAGAAGGTTACAAGGTGCGCGTATACGTACCGTACGGTGTAGATTGGTTTGGGTACTTTATGCGCCGTTTAGCTGAGCGCCCGGCGAATGTATGGTTTGTATTAAAGAATTTTGTAAAATAATTTCACATAAAGGGGTAGATGAATATGACAATTACAACAAAACCATCTGTATTTAAAAATGAACCTTTCACTGATTTTACAGTTGAAGCAAATAAAGTAGCGATGGAAAAAGCGTTAGAAAAAGTAAAGGGTAAGCTAGGGGGAACCTACCCAATTTCAATTGGTAGCGAAACAATTGATACAGGAGATTATATTGTGTCAATCAATCCTGGAAGTAAAGATGACGTCATTGGGCGCGTGAGCAAAGGAACAACGGCTTTAGCGGAGCAAGCAATGCAACAAGCGTTAACAACGTTTGAAATGTGGAAGAACGTTTCACCGGCTGAGCGTGCGGACTATTTATTTAAAGCAGCGGATTTGATGCGTCAACGTAAGCATGAATTCTCTGCGATGCTCGTTTATGAAGTAGGGAAAAATTGGGCTGAGGCAGATGCAGATACAGCAGAAGCAATTGATTTTATGGAGTTTTATGCAAGAGAAATGCTTCGCCTTAGCGAGACACACATTAATCAGCCATTAACGCCTGTAGATGGTGAAAAGACGCGAATGGCGTATATTCCACTTGGAGTAGGGGTGATCATCTCACCATTTAATTTCCCACTCGCAATTATGGCAGGAACGACCGTAGCGGCAATTGTATCGGGGAACACAGTTATCTTAAAACCAGCTGATTCAGCTCCGGTTATTGCGGCTAAATTTGTGGAGCTCATGAAAGAAGTAGGATTACCGGAAGGAGTCTTAAACTTTGTGCCAGGAGACGGTATTGAAGTAGGCGAATACTTGGTTGAGCACCCAAAAACACGCTTTGTTTCCTTCACGGGTTCACGTGAAGTTGGTTGTCGTATTTACGAAAGGGCGTCTAAAGTACAGTCTGGACAGATTTGGTTAAAGCGTGTTATTGCTGAAATGGGCGGTAAAGATGGAATTGTAGTAGATGAAACAGCTGATTTAGATGCAGCTGCTGATGGAATTGTGGCAGCGGCATTCGGCTTCCAAGGACAAAAGTGTTCAGCAGGTTCTCGTGCAATTATCGTGGAATCTGTTTATGATGAAGTGGTAGAAAAGGTCGTAGAACGTACGAAAAAGCTTAGCATTGGACTGCCGGAAGAAAATCATGCAGTGGGTCCAGTAATTGATCAAAAAGCATACAATAAAATCTTGTCGTATATTGAGACTGGAAAAGGTGAAGGAACGCTTCTAACAGGCGGTGGTCCGGCTGAAGGGAATGGCTTCTATATCGAACCAACTGTATTTGGAGATGTGAGTCCGCAGGCACGCATCATGAAAGAAGAAATCTTTGGGCCTGTTCTTGCGATGGCAAAAGCATCTGACTGGAAAGAAGCAATTGAGATTTATAACGATACAGATTACGGGTTAACGGGCGGATTCTTCTCTCGCGATGAGAATCGTATTTCGACTGCTCTAAATGAAATGCACTGCGGAAACTTGTACATTAACAAAAAATGTACGGGTGCGTTGGTAGGAGTACATCCTTTTGGTGGTTTCAATATGTCAGGAACGGACTCTAAAGCGGGTGGCTATGACTATCTACTTCTATTTACACAAGGGAAAATGACAGCTAGAAAGATTTAAATGGATTTAATCAGAGGGGCACTGTGCCCTTTCTGATTATTTTTTTATCATAAAATTTTTGGTTACTTCTGAATTAAAATCTAGTATATTATTTCTATGCAAATTTGAGAGGAGAGATTTGATGGAGATTCAGCTGTTAAGTTCCATTGTGGTATACATGATCGGTATGTTGTTAATTGGTTATTATGCGTACCGAAGGACTTCTAATCTATCAGACTATGTATTGGGAGGACGCTCGCTAGGCCCAGGCGTAACGGCTTTAAGTGCAGGAGCTTCAGATATGAGTGGATGGTTGATGATGGGGTTGCCTGGTGCTATGTTTGTTCAGGGGGTAAGCGCTTCGTGGATTGTAATTGGGCTTACGTTAGGTGCATATGCTAACTGGCTGTTTGTTGCACCTCGTCTTCGTAAGTATACAGAAGTGGCTAATAATTCAATGACCATTCCAGCGTTTTTAGAAAATCGCTTTAACGATGATTCCAAAATGCTACGTATGATTTCGGCTATTGTTATTATTCTATTTTTTACTTTTTACGTTTCATCAGGAATCGTATCAGGAGGCGTTCTTTTTGAAACAACGCTGAATCTAGACTACGAGATAGGCTTATGGGTTGTAGCTGGAGTAGTCGTAGCTTATACATTGTTTGGTGGCTTTTTAGCCGTTAGTTGGACCGATTTCGTTCAAGGAATTATAATGTTTGTTGCTTTAATCCTTGTGCCAGTTGTAGTTCTTACACAGATGGGTGGATTTGGTCCGGCAATGAGTGAGGTTCGAAACATTGATACGGACTTATTCAATATTTTTAGTGGCACAAGCTTCTTAGGTATCATCTCGCTGTTTGCCTGGGGGTTAGGTTATTTTGGCCAACCACATATTATCGTGCGATTTATGGCTATCTCATCTGTAAGAGAAATCAAGCCTGCTCGTCGTATTGGAATGAGCTGGATGCTTGTTTCAGTCGTTGGAGCCATGCTGACAGGGTTTGTCGGTTTAGCTTATTACACGAATCAAGGTCTAGAAATTGCTGACCCGGAAACAGTATTTATCGGGTTAAGCACAATTTTATTCCACCCAATTATTACAGGGTTCTTATTAGCAGCATTATTAGCAGCCGTAATGAGTACCATTTCATCACAACTTCTTGTAACTTCGAGCTCATTGACAGAAGATTTGTACAAAACATTTTTCCGCCGATCAGCAAGTGATAAAGAACTAATGTTGATTGGACGTGGATTTGTACTTCTTGTATCCATCATTGGTGTCATGATTGCATTTAATAAAAGTGGTACAATCTTATCGTTAGTCGGCTATGCATGGGCTGGATTTGGAGCTGCTTTTGGCCCTGTTATCTTATTGAGCCTTTATTGGAAGCGAATGAACAAATGGGGAGCGCTAGCAGGTATGGTGCTTGGTGCCGTGACGGTTGTTGTATGGACAAAAATCCCTGGATTATCGGATTTATTATACGAAATGATTCCAGGTTTCTTAATTAGCTTAGTTGGAATTGTAGTAGTAAGCTTATTAACACCTGCTCCGAACGAGAAAACGCAAAGTGAGTTTGAAGAATATAATCAATCAGCGTAACGAAAAAGAGACTGAGACATAAGTAGTTCAGTCCTTACTATACCTGAACGACTGAGAGTTCATAACTTTTAATCGTTCAGGTTTTTTGTTGATTGTGAAAACAATGTTGGAAACAGGGTGGAATGGAGCGTAGGACACTCGACTCCTGCGGGAAAGAGAGGGAAAACTGAGATCCCGCAGCGCAGCGAGGAAGCTCAGGTTCCTCCCCGCGGAAAGCGAGTGGCCGTAGCGCAATGGAACGAACGTGTTGAGACAAATCAAAGAGATGGGAACAGCTAGTGTTCGTCTTTTAGAAGCCATCATTTTGTTATGTCCCAAACTCTTTTTCGTTACAAACCATATTCTTTAATTTTGTTATACAATGTTCCTCTTGAAATCCCTAATAAATCAGCTGCGGCGCTCTTATTACCATAGGTTCTTTTTAGCGTATCTTGAATGAGCTGCTTTTCAGATGAGGTTTCATTCAAGGGTTCATGAAGAGTGATTTGGCGTTTTAACTCAGCTGGTAAGTGCTGTGCCGTAATAGTTGGCAAATCGTTAAGTAAAATTAACCGTTCAATGGTATTTCGAAGTTCTCTTACATTACCAGGCCAATCGTGATGACAAAGCGTTTCAACCACTTCTTCATCAAGAGTTGGTTTTACCTTTTCGTGCTTTGTGCTGAATTCTTCAATAAATTGTGTAATGAGCGTTGGAATTTCATTCTGACGCTCTTTTAACGGTGGAATATGAATATTAATGACCGTTAGTTGATAATAGAGACCTTCATAAAACTCTCCTTGTTCAATTAAGCTCTCTAACAGTACAGAGGTTGAAGCCATAATTCTTGTATTAACCTGAACTTGTTCATTACTTCCCGTCATGTAATAAGCGGCGTTTTCCAGATAGTCACACAGTTTAATTTGAACGTCTAAAGGCATCTTGTGAACGTCTTGAATAAATAAGGTGCCGTTTGCTGCTTGCTCTAATTTCCCAGGCCTTTTATCGGTTGTAGGCTGTGAAAACACGCCTTGTTGATATCCAAATAACTCCATATCAATGAGGCCGGGAGGAATGGTTGCGCAGTTTAGCGTAATAAAGGGTTCATTTCGCCTTGTGCTATCATAATGAATAGCTTGAGCAAGAAGCTCTTTTCCAGATCCTACTTCACCCGTTAATAAAATAGGAATATTTGTAGACGAAACTTTTTTAGCCATTTCAATTTCTTCTTCAAGGGTAGAGTTCTCGCCAATAATAGAAGAAAATAAGCTCTTATCTCCTATCAGTGGGTCTTGTTCCACTTCTTCGTGCAGTCGAATAATATTGGTAATATCATGCTCAGTTGCCACTGCACCAATAACTTTATGGCCTTTTACAATAGGAGAAGCATTCACTAACACGTGCGTTTCTTTATTTGGCTTATGGTAAGCTCCCCGAATCGGTCGACCTTCGTTTAAGATTTTATGTAGCACAATGGACTCATCATCGAAATACGTATTGATGAACTCGCCAACAATTGCTTGTTTTGCAATTTTGTAAGTGTTTTCAGCGGCGGTATTCCATAGCACTACTTTCCCTTTATCGTCAACAACGGTTACGGCGTCGTTAATCGTCTCTCCTAATGTTTCAAAATAAGAGAAAACATCTTCATTTTCAGCTTGTAGATAGTGAATCCAGTCAGAAGGGTGAAGTACACCGTGAATAGAATTAGTTTCATATGCTTGAATAAGAACTGGGCGCTCCCAGTTAACCTTTGATGTTTTGAGGTCAAGCCAAGTAGAGATAGTAGAAGGAGACCAGTTGGTTTTGTGAATCCAATCAATAATAGGCATGCTCATCGAAGCACTCTGGAGGGCAAACTGTTCTTTTGTATGAAAGATGTAATAATGCTTATCAAAAACGATGACATATTCAAAGTTAGAAAGTTCCGATTTTATTTGGGATATGGATGTAGATGGACTGGTTAAAATAAAGGAGTCGTTTATTTTAATTGAGCTCATTGGATTGTACTAAACCCCTTTCATATTCTTACTTTTAATTAAATGTATCACACTTTTTATAAGGTCGCAAAGCGCTTCTTTTGTCCGATTTTCCAGCTAATTCGCAATGGGATTATATATTTGCTCAGACTGGGTATACAAAGGAGAGATGAAGAAATAAGGAAAATTTGAACAGTCCAATACTATTCAGTTCCATTATATAAAAAGAAATGATAAAATACGAATATAAGTTCGTGTTTTTAAGGATTACAGTGCTATAATTTTAACACTAATGAAATGGAGGCCTCTCTGTGGCAGATCAATTTAAGCTAGTATCCTCATATGAACCTAAAGGGGATCAGCCCAAGGCAATTGAAAAAATTGTCAAAGGTATTCATGAAGGAAAACAGCAGCAGGTGTTATTAGGTGCAACAGGAACAGGTAAGACATTTACGATTTCTAATGTAATTAAGGAGGTTAATAAGCCTACCTTAATTATTGCTCATAATAAAACGTTGGCTGGGCAGCTATATAGCGAGTTTAAAGAGTTCTTTCCAGATAACGCAGTGGAATACTTTGTGAGCTATTACGACTACTATCAGCCTGAAGCTTATGTTCCACAAACCGATACGTTTATTGAAAAAGATGCAAGCATTAATGACGAAATCGATAAGCTACGTCACTCTGCAACGTCTTCGTTGTTTGAAAGAAACGACGTTATCATTATTGCCAGCGTATCTTGTATTTATGGATTAGGTTCACCGGAAGAATATAAAGAAATGGTTGTTTCGCTTCGTGTCGGCATGGAAAAGGAGCGAAATCAGCTACTTCGAGATCTTGTGGACGTGCAGTATGAACGCAATGACATCGACTTTAAACGCGGAACATTTCGCGTGCGTGGAGATGTGGTGGAGATTTTCCCAGCATCAAGAGATGAGCGCTGCATTCGCATTGAGTTCTTCGGAGATGAAATTGATCGTATTCGAGAAGTTGATGCTTTAACCGGAGAAGTCCTTAGCGATAGAGAACACGTGGCCATCTTCCCGGCGTCTCACTTCGTCACTCGAGAAGAAAAGATGAAAGTAGCGATTAAAAATATTGAAAAAGAGCTTCAAGAACAGCTTGAAAAGATGCGAGAAGCAGGCAAATTATTAGAAGCTCAGCGCCTTGAACAGCGCACAAACTATGATTTAGAAATGATGAGAGAGATGGGGTTCTGTTCCGGAATTGAAAACTACTCTCGTCATTTAACGCTACGTCCACCAGGATCGACACCATACACGCTGCTAGATTTCTTCCCAGAAGACTTTCTTCTTGTAGTCGATGAATCACATGTGACTATTCCACAAATTCGCGGAATGTATAACGGGGACCAAGCGCGAAAACAAGTGCTTGTTGACCATGGTTTTCGTCTTCCTTCAGCGCTTGATAATCGTCCGTTGAAATTCGATGAATTTGAAGATCATATCCATCAAATTGTTCACGTTTCGGCAACGCCAGGGCCTTATGAACTTGAAAAAGCGTCTGATGTTATTGAACAAATCATTCGACCAACGGGATTATTGGATCCAAATATTGAAGTGAGACCAATTGAAGGGCAGATTGATGATTTAATTGGAGAGCTTCAAGATCGAATTGCGAAAAACGAGCGCGTTCTCATTACAACGCTAACGAAAAAAATGTCAGAGGACTTAACGAATTATTTAAAAGAAATCGGCATTAAAGTACAGTATTTGCATTCTGAAATTAAAACGCTTGAGCGAATTGAAATTATTCGTGATTTGCGTCTTGGTAAATTTGACGTTTTAGTTGGAATTAACCTTCTAAGGGAAGGACTCGACATTCCTGAAGTGTCACTTGTCACGATATTAGATGCAGATAAAGAAGGATTTCTACGATCAGAGCGTTCACTTATCCAAACAATTGGTCGAGCGGCTCGTAACGCTAATGGTCACGTTATTATGTACGCAAATCGCATCACTAACTCGATGGAAATTGCGATTAGTGAAACGAATCGTCGTCGCAGCATTCAAGAAGCATACAATGAAAAACACGGCATTACGCCGCAGACAATTCAAAAAGAAGTTCGAGGTGCAATTCGAGCAACAATTGTAGCTGAGGATACTGAAAGCTACGATCAAGCACCTGCGTTTGATAAAATGACTGGAAAAGAAAAGCAAAAAGTAATTCAAGAAATGGAAGAAGAAATGAAGGAAGCAGCAAAAGCTCTTAACTTTGAACGAGCAGCTGAGCTTCGTGATCTTCTTTTAGAATTAAAAGCAGAAGGGTGATGGCAAGATGGCCATGGAGAAAATCGTAATAAAGGGCGCGCGCGCTCATAATTTAAAAAATATCGATATTGAAATTCCACGTGATAAGCTGGTCGTACTAACGGGCTTATCAGGTTCTGGTAAATCATCGCTTGCTTTTGATACGATTTATGCAGAAGGTCAGAGACGTTACGTGGAGTCATTATCAGCGTATGCTCGGCAGTTCCTTGGTCAGATGGACAAGCCGGACGTGGATTCCATTGAAGGTTTGTCTCCGGCTATCTCAATCGATCAAAAAACAACGAGCCGCAACCCTCGTTCAACTGTAGGAACCGTTACGGAAATTTATGATTATTTACGCTTGCTGTTTGCGCGTGTAGGGAGACCGACTTGTCCAAACCACGGGATTGAAATTACATCTCAGACCATTGAGCAGATGGTGGACCGTATTTTAGAGTACAAAGAGCGTACAAAATTACAAGTGCTGGCTCCCGTTGTGTCTGGGCGAAAAGGTGCGCATGTAAAGGCCTTAGAAGATATTAAAAAGCAAGGATACGTGCGTGTGCGCGTAGATGGAGAAATGCGCGAAGTAACAGAGGAAATTGAGCTAGACAAAAATAAAAAACATTCGATTGAAGTGGTTATCGATCGAATCGTGGTAAAAGAAGGCGTACAGTCTCGTTTATCTGACTCCCTAGAAACGGCTCTAAAACTCGGTGATGGAAAGGTTATTATCGACATCATTGGTGAAGAAGAGCTTTTATTTAGTGAGCATCATGCATGTCCAAAATGTGGTTTTTCAATTGGAGAGCTTGAACCGAGAATGTTTTCATTCAACAGTCCTTATGGTGCTTGTACAGCATGTGATGGACTAGGAATGAAGCTTAAAGTTGACCATGAACTGGTGATTCCGGATGATACGTTAACATTACGAGAAAATGCTATTGCTCCATGGGCTCCAACAAGTTCTCAGTACTATCCACAAATGCTAGAAGCAGTTTGCGCTCATTATAGCATCGATATGGACGTGCCGGTAAAAGACTTACCTAAGCATTTATTAGATAAAATCTTGCATGGAAGCGATGGCGAAAAAATATACTTCCGCTATGAAAATGACTTTGGACAAGTGCGTGAAAATGAAATCTTGTTCGAAGGTGTAATTCCAAACGTAGAGCGTCGTTATCATGAAACCAGCTCTGATTATATTCGTGAGCAAATGGAAAAATATATGGCCGAACAGCCTTGTCCAATGTGTAAGGGCCACCGCTTAAAGAAAGAAGCGCTTGCTGTTTTAATTGATTCTAAGCATATCGGTAACGTGACGCGTTTTTCTGTACAAGAAGCGTACAATTTCTTTAGCAGCCTGCAGCTTTCTGATAAAGAAATGAAAATTGCAGACATGATTTTAAGAGAAATTAAAGAACGCCTCAGTTTCTTAGTGAATGTCGGCTTAGATTACCTCACAATTAATCGTTCAGCTGGAACGTTATCTGGTGGAGAAGCACAGCGTATTCGACTAGCAACGCAAATTGGCTCACGTTTAACAGGGGTTCTTTACATTTTAGATGAACCGTCCATTGGTCTCCATCAGCGTGATAATGATCGCCTTATTCGAACGATGCAAGATATGAGAGACATTGGGAATACATTAATTGTTGTTGAGCACGATGAAGATACGATGCTTGCTGCCGATTATTTAATTGATATTGGTCCTGGTGCCGGTGTGCATGGAGGAGCGGTTGTGTCACAGGGAACACCAAAAGAAGTGATGGCAGATCCAAATTCATTAACAGGTCAGTATCTATCGGGAGAGCGTTTTATTCCGCTGCCAACAGAGCGCCGCGCAATTGATAAGAGCCGAATGATTGACATTGTAGGTGCAAAAGAAAACAATTTAAAAAATGTGAAGGTAAGTATTCCACTTGGAACGTTTACAGCAGTAACAGGCGTATCAGGTTCAGGGAAAAGTACGCTGGTAAATGATATTTTACACAAAACGCTTGCTCAAAAGCTTCATAAAGCCAAAAGTAGGGCTGGAGAGCATAAAGAAATCAAAGGAATTGAGCACTTAGATAAAGTGATTGATATTGATCAATCTCCAATTGGACGTACACCACGCTCTAATCCAGCTACGTATACGGGTGTTTTTGATGATATTCGTGACGTATTTGCCCAAACGAACGAAGCAAAAGTACGTGGTTATAAAAAAGGTCGTTTTAGCTTTAACGTAAAGGGAGGTCGCTGTGAAGCGTGTCGTGGAGACGGAATCATTAAAATTGAAATGCACTTTTTGCCGGACGTATATGTACCTTGTGAAGTATGTCATGGCAAGCGCTACAACCGCGAAACGTTAGAAGTTAAATATAAAGACCATAATATTTCAGACGTGCTGGATATGACGGTCGAGGATGCTCTGCATTTCTTTGAAAACATACCGAAAATCAAGCGTAAGCTACAAACAATCTATGACGTAGGACTTGGATATATTACGCTTGGGCAGCCTGCTACAACCCTATCAGGAGGGGAAGCGCAGCGTGTAAAGCTAGCTTCTGAGCTGCATCGCCGATCAACGGGCCGAACGCTTTACATTTTAGATGAGCCAACAACAGGTCTGCATATTGACGATATTGCACGACTTCTAAAAGTATTGCAACGACTCGTTGAAAATGGTGACACGGTTCTCGTTATTGAACACAATCTTGATATTATTAAAGCAGCAGATTATTTAATTGATTTAGGACCTGAAGGCGGAGATCAAGGTGGTCAAATTGTTGGTACAGGTACACCAGAAGAAGTCGCTGAAGTGAAAGGTTCCTATACAGGTAAGTATTTAAAGCCAATTTTAGAACGTGATCGAAAGCGTATGGATGAGAAGATAAAGGAAGTTCAAACAGTTGGCAAAGCATAAAATAGAAAAAAAGGCGCTAAAGGTAGCGCTTTTTTCTATTTTATGTATATTGAAACTTTTTGTAGCATAAACCGTATTACATAATAGTCTGCTTTTTCTTTAATAAAAAGGCAGTGAAAGTATGAAATAACGAGCTAAGATAGATGAAATTATAAACCAAAAGGAGAGAGTCACATGCTAGAAAAGCGCAAGCAGATTTTACAGATGGTAGAAGAGGGGAAGTTGACGGTAGATGAAGCATTAACGCTTTTAAATTCACTTGAAGCAAACCCTGAGCCAACTGTAAAAGTGAATGCATCATCGGAGTTGACGCCTTATGTTGGTAAATCGAGCAGCAGTTCTTCCACTTTTAAACCTTCGTCTGCATCCTTTAAAGAAAAGCTATTTAGCTTTGTCGATCAGACAGTCAAAAAAGTAAAGGACGTTGATTTAGACTTTAACTTTGGTCCCTCGGTTAAAGTTCAGCATATTTTCCAACAAACAGAAGCTTATATTCAGGCAATTGATATCGATATTGCAAACGGAAGTGTGAAGGTAAAACCATGGGGAAGTCCGGATGTGCGAATCGAGTGCGAATCAGATGTTTATAAGGTAGAGGGGCAAGAGCAAGCGCGACAAGCGTTTTTAAAAGATGTCTTATTTTCAATTGAGAACGGGAAGCTAAAATTTAATGTGCAAAAAAAACATATGAAGGTGAAGGCGACTGTTTATATACCTGAAACCGAGTATGAGAGAGTGAATGTACGTGTGTTTAATGGACCTATTGAAGGGGAAAGATTAAATGTAAGAGAATTAAAGGCCAAAACAGCCAACGGTTTAATTCGCTTTTATGAAGTGAATAGTGGACAGCTTGAAGCGGAAACATCTAATGGTCACATTGAGCTCTCACGCGTTTTCTCATCAAAATGTGAGATGGAGACGATTAACGGCTCTATAAAATTTGATGGGGATTATAAAAAAATCGATGCGCAAACTTTTAATGGAGATATTGAAGGGTACCTGAAAGGAGAGCGTGTTGAGTTAGCATTTTTAAAAACGACTACGGGGCATATCGAGCTTTATACGCCGTCTCATCTTGGCATCGAAGGAGATTTGAAATCAAATCTAGGTAAATTCGTCTGTAACTTACCTCAAATGGAGGTAATTGAAGAGAAAAAAGAGACGGTCATGAAGCAGATGCGCTTCCGAGCATATCTTGAAACAGCTAAATCGTATAAATTATTAGCAGAGTCTAAAGCTGGTTCAATCACAATTAAGTAAAACGTTGGCATATAAAGAAGCCTTTTGTAATCAGAATGATTAGGAAAAGGAGAAGATTGATAAATGAAAAAGTTATATAGATCACGCAGAAATAGAAAATTAGCTGGAATTATCGGCGGAATTTCCGAGTATACAGGGATTAGTGCTACGATTCTTCGACTGATTTTTGCATTGAGCGTTCTATTCGTTATTGGAACACCACTGGTAGTTATCTACTTCATTTTAATCTTTGTATTGCCAAATGAAGAAGGAGCCTAATAAGCATGCTTGTGAGAGGGATTATTAGCATTTTAATTAATGCTCTTGTACTTGTAGTAATTGCAGGTTATATCGATGCATTTCAACTATCGTCGATTGGTGCTGCAATTATTGCCAGCATCATTTTATCCATTTTAAATATTATCGTGAAACCCATTTTAATTCTTTTGACGTTACCAGTGACATTTCTAACACTTGGACTGTTTTTATTCGTCATAAACGCAGCGACGTTAATGATTACGCAAGGTATTATGGGTGATTCGTTTGTTATTGATGGATTTGGTACAGCTATTTTAGCTGCTATTGTTATGTCCATTCTGAACCTATTGATTCAAAAGGTTATTATTGATCCGTTGCGATCCAAATAAAGTAGCGCTAGCTTCAACGAAGCTAGCGCTACTTTGTTTTCTCTTCTCTTGCTTTTAATGATAAAATAGAGTGAACCTTTAATGGTAAATACTATCATAGACAAAAAGCTAATGGGTACATGGTTTTAAACTAAAGGAGGATTTCAGGTGGTAACAGTTCGTACTAAAGACTTAATTGAAAAGTTTAATTTAGAGTTAATCAGTGGAGAAGAAGGAATTGACCGTCCGATTGCAACAAGTGATATTTCACGTCCAGGGATTGAAATGGCCGGTTATTTTACATATTATCCAGCAGAGCGCATACAGCTATTAGGGAAAACGGAATTATCATTTTTTGAGCGTTTAGATGATGAAGAAAAGAAAGTCCGAATGGAAAAAATGTGTACAGATATTACGCCAGCCATTATTATTTCTCGTGATATGTCTGTGCCGAAAGAATTGATTGAAGCTTCTGAACGCGAAGCAGTTCCTGTACTACGATCGCCTTCTAAAACGACAAGACTTTCAAGTCATTTAACGAACTTTTTAGAAAGTCGTTTAGCACCGTCTACAGCTCTTCACGGAGTGCTTGTAGATATTTATGGAATCGGTGTCTTAATCATGGGGAAAAGTGGCGTTGGTAAAAGTGAAACCGCGCTTGAACTTGTGAAACGTGGACATCGTCTAGTAGCGGATGACTGTGTAGAAATTCGTCAAGAAGATCAAGATACGCTGGTCGGTAATGCTCCGGGGTTAATTGAACACTTACTTGAAATTCGCGGCCTTGGTATTATTAACGTGATGACGCTATTTGGTGCAGGTTCAGTACGTAGCTATAAGCGTATTTCATTAGTTATTCAGCTTGAGACATGGGACCAAAATAAACATTATGATCGTTTAGGCCTTGAAGAAGATAAAATGAAGATTATTGACACAGATGTGACAAAAATCACGTTACCTGTTCGTCCAGGGCGTAACTTAGCTGTTATTATTGAGGTAGCCGCAATGAACTTCCGCTTGAAACGGATGGGAATTAATGCAGCTGAGCAGTTCTCAAATCGCTTAACGGATGTAATTGAAGACGGTGACAGAGAAGATATTTAAGAAAGGGTGGTTTGATGGAAGCAAATATTCAGCCGCTTGATCGTGTGTTTTTAGAGCTAGGCCCACTGACAATCTATTGGTATGGCGTCATTATTGGAGCTGGTGTGCTGCTTGCTCTGTATATTGCTACAAAAGAAAGCACGAAGCGTGGGTTGCCTAAAGACACGTTTATCGATTTAGTGCTATTTGCAGTACCAATTGCTATTATTTGTGCGCGCATATACTATGTTGCGTTTGAATGGGATTATTACTCACAGCATTTGAATGAGATACCTCAAATCTGGAACGGTGGAATTGCTATTCATGGTGGATTGATTGGAGCAATTTTAACTGGGATTGTTTTTTCACGTGTGAAAAAGATTTCATTTTGGAAACTAGCGGACATTGCGGCACCAAGTATTATTCTTGGTCAGGCAATCGGACGCTGGGGGAATTTTATGAATCAAGAAGCGCACGGTGGAGAAGTATCACGTGCTTTTCTAGAAGGTTTGCACCTGCCAGAATTTATTATTAATCAAATGTATATTAACGGTACATATTACCACCCTACGTTTTTATATGAATCGCTTTGGAATTTAGCCGGATTTGCTCTGTTAATTGCGCTAAGACGCGTCAATTTGCGTAGAGGTGAACTGTTCTTAACGTACGTTATTTGGTATTCAATTGGGCGATACTTTATTGAAGGAATGCGTACAGACAGCTTGATGTTGACGGATACGCTGCGCATCGCACAAGTCATTTCGCTTGTCTTAATTGCGGTAGCAGTCATTATTATTGCTATTCGTCGAAAAACAAATAAGGAAACGTATTTGGAAACAAGTAAAAAGAAACAGGGGTGAGGGAATGCTTAGGTCGATACAAAAGGGGATTATGGGAGGACTCAAAACAACGCTGACACTAGGAAAAGTCATTTTTCCAGTAACGCTAATTGTTTCACTCCTTCAATACACGCCGGTGCTGGATTGGTTTGCTACGTTAATTTCACCTTTAATGAAGTTATTTGGGCTATCGGGAGATGCAGCCATTCCACTTGTGCTGGGGAACTTGTTAAATTTGTATGCGGGAATTGCAGGGATTTTATCACTGGATTTAACGGTGAAAGAAGTATTTATTCTAGCCGTTATGCTGTCTTTCTCTCATAATTTATTAATTGAAACGAGCGTAGCTTTAAAAGTTGGTGTGAAGCTATGGGTTATTTTATCGGTTCGTATCGGGCTCGCTGTGATCTCAGCCATTATCATTAACTTAGTATGGAATGGCGGAGGCGAACAGGCACAGTACGGTTTTTTAGCAACGAAGCACGAGGAAGTAAGCGGATGGGGAGCAATCATCTGGCAATCGATTGAAAAAGCAGGTTTTGGAATTCTACAGCTGGCTCTTATTGTTATTCCAGTTATGGTGGGAATTCAAATCCTGAAAGATATTGGGTGGCTCGATAAGCTTTCCTCAATGCTTGGTCCGTTTACACGCTTATTAGGGATGAAAGAAAATACGTCTACAACGCTTGTGACAGGTCTCTTACTAGGGTTGGCATATGGAGCTGGCGTCATGATTCAAGCTGTACAAGAAGAGGGAGTTAGTAAGCGTGATGCAACGCTTGCGTTCATCTTTTTAGTCGCTTGTCATGCTGTAGTAGAAGATACGTTAATTTTTATTCCGCTAGGTATTCCTGTACTGCCGCTGCTCATTATTCGGGTAGTTGTTGCACTTGTGTTAACCATTGTGATTTCACGGATGTGGAAAGAAAATGAAGTAAGGCATAGAAAGGAAGTTTCATATGAGCATTAACACCGTTCTATTTGATTTAGATGGAACGCTAATTGATACAAATGAATTAATTATTTCATCTTTTATGCACACATTAAATCATTATTATCCCGAGCAATATAAACGTGAAGATGTCTTGGCATTTATGGGGCCACCTCTTTATGACACTTTTGTACAGATGGATAAAGAGCGAGTACACGAAATGATTGACACGTACCGTACTCATAACTTAAGTCATCATGATGAACTTGTAACAGAGTTTGCAGGCGTATTTGAAACGGTGAAATGGTTACATGATCAGAAGTATAAGTTGGCTATCGTTACAACAAAGCAGATTAATACGGTCATGCTGGGGCTAAAACTTACGAAGTTGGATCAATTTTTTGATGTAATTGTTGCAATTGACGACGTGCAGCATGCAAAGCCTCACCCAGAGCCAGTCGAAAAAGCATTAGTACTTTTAAATGCACAGCCAGAAGAAGCTGTTATGGTAGGAGATAACCATCATGACATCCTATCTGGTAAAAATGCAGGTACGAAAACAGCTGGTGTGGCTTGGAGTGCAAAAGGAAGAGAACACATTGCTTCTTATGAGCCAGATGTTATCTTAGAAGAGATGAAAGACTTGATTCCATGGCTTGGAGGAAAAGAGCAGTGAGAAAGACGAAGCGATTTCCTGTCGAAGGACCTAACTCGCTCTGGCACGTCTATAAAACCGTTCCATTTTGGAAGGTAATGCGTAACTTTATTGTCATTCAGCTTGCTCGCTATTCTCCTTTTTTATCATTTAAAAACTGGCTTTACCGGACGTTCTTACAGATGGAGGTAGGGCCTCAAACTTCTTTTGGACTGATGGTTATGCTTGATATTATGTTTCCAGAGAAGATAACGGTTGGAAAAAACTCGGTAATTGGATATAACACAACGATTCTCGCCCATGAATATTTAATTAAAGAATATCGACTTGGAGATGTAATCATTGGTGATGAGGTAATGATTGGAGCTAATAGTACAATCTTACCTGGAGTAGTGATTGGTAACGGAGCAATTGTTGCTGCGGGAACAGTCGTACATAGAAACATAGAGCCTGGCTCTTTTGTTGGAGGAAATCCAATGAGGGTCATTTATACAAAAGAAGAAATGCAAAAGCGCACAGAAGAAAACGAATCAGCCACGACTTATCAATAAGGAGTGGCTTTTTTTGTAAGAAAATAGCGCTATATGAGTTGACGATTACCTATAAGGGGTGTAAACTACTAATAACTTTAATTTGTTATTTCGCTAATACATTAGTGTGATAAAGTGAAAAGTGGTCTTCTATGATGAAAATTAGTTGTTTATATAGAAATAGATGCAACCAAGTTGAGAAAAGGAAGTGTCATAATGTCAAAGCTGTTTATGTTTGAAAAACCTTTAGGTATGCGGGATACATTACCATCTCTTTTTGAAAAGAAAAAGCAAGTTCGAAATCAGTTAGCAGAAGAAATTAGTAGCTGGGGCTATCAATATATGGCTACTCCTACTCTTGAATACTTTGAAACGGTTGGAAGCGCATCGGCCATTTTAGATCAACAATTATTTAAATTATTAGATAAAGAAGGTCATACGCTTGTTTTACGACCTGATATGACGACGCCTTTTGCGCGCGTGGCAGCATCAAAACTTTTAAATAACTCACCGCTTCGCCTTGCGTATGAAGCGAATGTCTTTCGAGCTCAGCAGCGTGAAGGTGGTCGACCGGCTGAGTTTGAGCAAATTGGTGTTGAGTTAATTGGTGATGCAACAATGAGCAGCGATGCAGAAGTGATTGCGTTGATGATTAGTGCATTAAAGCGTGCTGGGCTAAAATCATTTAAAGTAGCCATTGGCCACATTGGATTCGTTAACTCATTGTTCTTAGAGATTGTCGGAAACGAAGAGCGTGCCAATGTTTTACGCCGCTTTTTATATGAGAAAAATTATGTTGGTTATCGTAATCACGTGAAGAGCTTAAACCTTTCCTCCATTGATAAACAGCGTCTTTTACAGCTTTTAAACTTACGTGGTGGAGAAGAAAAAATCCAAGAAGCTATTGAGCTTGTTGAAAATAAAGAAGGTAAAAAGCTTGCTGAGGATCTTCAAAGCCTTTGGAACATGCTGGACGCTTATGGCGTAACGGAAGAAATTAAAATTGACTTCAACCTTGTAAGTCACATGAGTTATTACACTGGCATTTTATTTGAAGTCTTTGCTGAGCACGTAGGCTTTCATATTGGGAACGGTGGACGTTACGATCAATTATTAGAACAATTTTCAACGAAAACACCGGCAACTGGATTTGGTATTCAGCTTGACCGTTTAATTGAAGCGCTAGATGAAGAAGCATACGAAGAAGTGCCTGTTTACGGCGTTTTATATAGCCAGGAGCGGTTATCAGAAGCAATAGCGCTTGCGGCTGAACAAAGACGTGCAGGTAAACGTGTCGTTGTTCAAGATATTGTAGGCGTTGATGATGTCGACGTATTTACAGCTGGCCTTGAAGAAGTATCGTTTCTTATTGGTAAACGTGGCAAGGGGGGACAATAATGACTGAACTACTAACAATTGCGATGCCAAAAGGAAGAATATTTGAAGAAGCTGCTCAACTTTTGCGTCAAGCAGGCTTTCAGCTTCCTCCAGAGTTTGATGACTCACGCAAATTAATTGTTGATATTCCAGAAGAAAACATGCGCTTTATTTTAGCAAAGCCAATGGACGTAACGACTTACGTAGAGTATGGCGTAGCTGATTTAGGTATTGCAGGAAAAGATGTGATGCTTGAAGAAGAAAGAGATGTCTATGAACTATTAGATTTGCAGATTAGCAAATGTCATCTTGCAGTGGCGGGCCTTCCCAATGCGAAAAAATCAGAGATTGCGCAAAAAGTAGCGACAAAATATCCGAACGTCGCGTCCACTTATTTTCGAGAACAAGGAGAACAGGTGGAAATTATTAAACTAAATGGATCGATTGAGTTAGCGCCGCTTATCGGCTTAGCAGATCGTATTGTTGATATCGTTTCGACGGGCAGAACGTTACAGGAAAATGGTCTGGTTGAACTAGAGCATATCGGTGATATTACATCTCGATTAATTGTAAACCCAGTTAGCTACCGGTTAAAAGATGAACGCATTGATGATTTAGTTAACCGATTATCAAAAGTTGTCGAAGCATCATGAATGAGGTGAATTTGATGAAGATTACACGTGTGACGGAAGACGTTAGCTTAAAACGTACGATTGATCAAGGCACGGGAGCACAGCGTGAAGCGGTGCTTAACATTCTTCAAGACGTTAAGGATAAAGGAGATCAAGCCCTATTTTCATATACGGAAAAGTTTGACGGTGTGTTATTAGAAGCACTGAAAGTGTCGGATGCAGAGCGGAAGAACGCATATGAAGCCATCGATGATGAAACTATTCAGATTATTAACGAGGCTGCTGCTAATATCCGTGACTACCATGAGCGCATGATTACGCAATCTTGGATGGTGACAAAAGAAGATGGCACGATTCTTGGGCAGAAGGTGACACCTTTAGATGCAGTTGGCGTCTATGTCCCAGGCGGTTTAGCTGCGTATCCATCATCCGTGTTGATGAACGTAATTCCTGCTCAGGTAGCTGGCGTTAAGCGTATTGTAATGGTATCACCTGTGCAAAAAGACGGTTCGTTACCAGCTGGCGTTCTCGTTGCAGCTACTGAGCTAGGTGTGGAAGAGATTTATAAAGTTGGAGGAGCACAAGCGATCGGAGCATTGGCGTATGGAACAGAAACAATTGAAGCGGTCGACAAAATTGTGGGTCCAGGAAACATTTATGTTGCCTTAGCAAAGAGAGAAGTATACGGCTTAGTTGATATTGATTCGATTGCTGGACCGAGTGAAATCGTTGTATTAGCAGATGATACAGCAAGACCAAATGAAGTGGCAGCTGACCTGTTATCACAAGCAGAACATGACCAGTTGGCATCTAGCATTTTGGTAACAGCGTCTTTAAATCTAGCAGCAGCCGTAGCACAAGAGGTTCAAAAACAGCTTGAAACGCTACCTCGAAAAGTGATTGCTGAAGCATCTATTCAAGAGTATGGTGCAATTTATGTCACAGAAGAGCTTGAAGAAGCGATTGACGTAGTTAATAAATTGGCTCCAGAACATCTTGAAATTATGACGGATGAACCGATGACTATACTCGGGAAAATTCGTCACGCTGGAGCTATTTTTTTAGGTAGATATAGCTCAGAGCCAGTAGGAGATTATTTTGCTGGCCCAAACCATGTATTACCAACGAACGGAACGGCCAAGTTTTCAAGTCCGTTATCTGTTGATTCATTTGTAAAAAAATCAAGCATCATTTCATATAGCGAGCAGGCGCTTAAAGCTAATAGTTCGAAAATTGCCGCTTTTGCAAGGCTAGAAGGATTAGAAGCACACGCTCGAGCAGTTGAAGAACGATTCAAAAAATAAAGTAAAGAGAGGGTTACATGATGAGAGAAGCTAGCATCAAACGTACAACAAATGAGACGGATATTTCACTTGCAATAGCCATTGATGGAGAAGGAAAAGCGGGAATTGACACAGGTGTCCCGTTTTTAAACCACATGCTTGATTTATTTACGAAGCACGGTCAGTTCAATTTAGATGTAAAAGCTATTGGAGACATTGAGATCGATGATCACCACACAACAGAAGACATTGGTATCTGCTTAGGGCATGCATTTAAAGAAGCACTTGGTGATAAGAAAGGTATTAAGCGCTACGGCAATGCATTTGTTCCAATGGATGATGCGTTGGCACAAGTGGTAGTTGATTTAAGTAATCGACCTCATTTTGAATTTAAAGGCGATATTCCAGCATCACGTGTGGGTACTTTTGATACGGAGCTTGTATACGAATTTTTATGGAAATTTGCGCTTGAATCACGTATGAATCTTCATGTTATCGTTCACTATGGTCAAAATACACACCACATCATCGAAGCGGTATTCAAAGCCTTGGCGAGAGCATTAGATGAAGCAACAACGGTTGATCCTCGCGTCAAAGGAGTACCATCAACGAAGGGGATGTTGTAAATGATTGGTATTATTGACTATGGCATGGGGAATTTGTATAGCGTAAGCAAAGCGCTTGAACGTTTAGACTATGACTATTTTATTTCATCTGAGCCAAGCGAACTGCGTAAGGCAAAAGGCTATATTCTACCTGGGGTTGGCTCATTTAAAGATGCGATGGAACAGCTGAATGAAACCAATCTTACAGCTTTTATAAAAGAAGAAGTGGAAAGCGGTAAGCCACTTTTAGGTATCTGCTTAGGAATGCAGCTTTTGTTTGAGGAAAGTGATGAGAATGGTAAGACGACGGGCCTTGGGTTTTTAAAAGGACGTGTTGAACTGCTGCCTGGAGTGACGCCAGAAGGTGAAGCTTATAAAGTGCCTCATATGGGTTGGAACTCGTTACATATGCATGTAAACTCACCTCTGTTAGCGGGCATTGAAGAAGGCCACGTATACTTCGTGCACTCTTATTACGTAAAGACAGATGATCAAGATGTGCTTCTAGCAACAAGCTCATATGATGTTGCCGTTCCAGCAGTTGTAGGGAAGGAAAATGTATTTGGTACGCAGTTCCACCCGGAAAAAAGCAGTGAAATTGGCATGAAGATTTTACAAAACTACGCAAACTTTGTAGAAGGAAGAGGTTGAACTCATGAGTAATTTTTCAATTTATCCAGCAATCGATATGCGCGGCGGAAAGTGTGTTCGCCTTTTGCAAGGAGACTATGATAAAGAAACGGTATACGGAGATTCACCAGTCGATATGGCAGCACAATTTGCTGGTGAAGGTGCGAAGTGGATTCACATGGTGGACTTAGACGGTGCCAAAGCAGCAAAGCGAGTAAATAATGAGTTTGTTCTTGAAGTTAAGAAAAAGCTTGGGGTCAATGTACAAATTGGTGGCGGAATTCGTTCAGAAGAAGACGTAGCGTATTACTTAGAAAACGGAATTGACCGAGTAATCTTAGGAAGCGCAGCGATTTCTAATCCTGAATTTGTCAAAAAGATGCTTCGTCAATACGGTGAAAAAATTGCGATTGGTATTGACGCGCGCGATGGCTACGTAGCAACGGAAGGCTGGCTTGAAACGTCAACAGTAAAAGCAACGGAGCTTGGAAAAGAGCTTGCCGAAGCAGGTGCTGAAACGTTTATCTTCACGGACATTTCAACGGATGGTATGCTTTCAGGACCAAATGTTGAAGGTATTGTCAGCATGGCAAAAGCAACAGGTAAAAGCGTCATCGCATCGGGCGGCGTAAGTAAATTAGCTGATTTAAAAGCACTACAAGCGTATGAAAAAGACGGCGTGATTGGTGCGATTGTTGGAAAAGCACTCTACACAAATCAATTTACGGTAAGCCAGGCGCTTGAAGAGGTGACATCATGATTACGAAGCGTATTATTCCTTGCTTAGACGTAAAGGAAGGGCGCGTTGTAAAAGGTGTTCAGTTTGTGGAGCTAAAAGACGCTGGTGATCCTGTAGAATTAGCGAAATTTTATGATGAAGAAGGCGCTGATGAGCTTGTTTTCTTAGATATTTCAGCATCTCATGAAGGTCGTAAAACCATGGTTCACGTAGTAGAAGAAGTGGCAGCACAGCTGGCTATTCCGTTTACAGTAGGTGGAGGAATCAATGCGGTTGAGGATATGAAACGAATGCTGCGAGCAGGTGCAGATAAAGTGTCGTTAAACACAGCTGCTGTCTTAAATCCAGATCTTATTACGGAAGGGTCAAACTTCTTTGGAGCACAGTGCATTGTAGTAGCTATTGATGCAAAATATGATGAAGAATTAGGCTCTTGGCGCGTATACACGCACGGTGGACGCAACGCAACAGGATGGGAAGTTGTTGCTTGGGCGCAAGAAGTTGTCAAACGCGGTGCCGGTGAGATCTTGTTAACAAGTATGGATCAAGACGGTGCCAAGTCCGGCTTTAACCTAGCATTAACAAAAGCCGTAAGTGAAGCGGTAAGTATCCCTGTTATTGCTTCAGGAGGCGCAGGAAATGGTCAAGACTTTGTGGACGTATTTACGGAAGGAAAAGCAGACGCAGGCTTAGCGGCATCTATTTTTCACTATAAAGAAACGTCTGTTAAAGAAATTAAAACCTATGCAAAACAACGAGGAGTGAGCATTCGATGAAGATTGAAAACGTTAAATTCAATGAAGACGGATTAGTTCCAGCAATTGTGCAGGACGCGGTTAGTAAAGAAGTGCTGACTCTAGCCTATATGAATGAAGAATCGTTAAAAAAGTCAGTTGAAACAAAAGAAACGTGGTTTTTTAGCCGCTCTCGCCAAGAGCTTTGGCACAAGGGAGCTACATCTGGAAATACACAGCGAATTGTCGCAATGACGTATGATTGCGATGCGGATTCTATTGTTGTAAAAGTAAATCCAAACGGACCTGCTTGTCATACAGGTGCATACAGCTGCTTTAATGAAAACTTGCTAGAGGACGAAAGTGCATCTCCTCAATCAGGGCGTTTTGATATTATTAATGAATTGGAATCAGTAATTGCTAAGCGCGAAGCAGAAATGCCAGAAGGAGCGTACACAACCTACTTATTTGACAAAGGTGTCGATAAAATCCTAAAAAAAGTCGGTGAGGAAGCAGGCGAAGTTATTATTGCTGCCAAAAACCGTGATCATGAAGAATTAAAATGGGAAGTAGCGGATTTGTTCTATCACGTATTGGTACTTCTTCGTGAGCAAAAGCTTCCGCTTGACGATGTCTTAGCGGTATTAAAAGAAAGACATTCGAAGTAATAAACAAAAGCTGGCCTTTGCGGTCAGTTTTTTTATTGACCAATATTTCTTTGGGTTCAGTAAAATACAGGTGTTACCGTAAGCTTTAAACTATGATATACTACCAACGTTGAAATCATGGACTTATCGGAGGACTTAATGAGAAAAAACTCAAAAGTGCACGAGAAGAAAGCAAAGGTAATTCCGTTTTTTAAAACGGGAGAAGAATATTTTGAAAAAGCACTTAAAGCCTATCAATATAAAGATTTATATAAAGCAAAACGATATCTTCAGAGAGCGTCAGAGTTAGACCGGGATGAGCCGTTAATTTTATATCAGTTAGCGACTATTTTAAATGATTTAGGTGAATATAAAGAATCAAACGAGCTGTTGCTTCATATTATCAACGATTTAGATTCTACAATGGTCAATTGTTATTATGTGATTGCTAATAATTTTGCGCATCTTGGATTATTTCAAGAAGCGTATAAATACGTTCAATGTTATTTGGAAGAAGATGTAACTGGCGAGTTGTTAGAGGAAGCGGAAGAGCTGGAAGACCTGCTTTCCATTGATTTAGAATCAGACGAAGAATATGAGGAAGATGCGCTGATTTTAAAGCAAGAACAGGCAAAACAGTTGCTTCAAGATGCACAGTTTGAAAAAGCGATTCAGCTATTAGAAGAAATCATTCGAGACTATCCTGAATTTTGGTCAGCGTACAATAATTTAGCGTTAGCTCATTTTTATCTTAATGAAACAGATAAAGCAATTGGTTTATTAGATGAAGTGTTAGAAAAAAATCCTGGGAACTTACATGCTTTGTGTAATCAATTAGTGTTTCACTATTACGGGCATAACCAGAACGTCGTGAATTATTTGATTCAACAGCTAAGCTGCGTATATCCTTTATCTCTGGAGCATCAATATAAATTAGGATCAACGTTTGCTCTTGTCGGGGAATACAAGTTAGCATATGGGTGGTTAAAGAGTTTATATAAAAAAGGATTTCAAGCAGACTCGTCTTTTCATTATTGGCTTTCTTATGCTGCTTATCATGTGGGGTTTGAGCAGTTTGCTAAAGATATATGGAAAGACGTTGGTGATTCGGGTTCAATGGTGAAGTTAGAAGCGCCTTGGCAATTTAATGAGAAGAACAATCGTCGTTTCTATTCTGAAATCGATGTTGTCGCTCAAGAAAAATGTGAAAGCACACATATTCATGATCAGCTGTATAGCCTGTATATGGCTAAGAAGCTTCCTGATAAAGAACGGTTGCTTCTATTAGAAAAAATTAAGCCATCCATACATACAAGTTCATTACTTGATGAAGTATATACGTATGTATGGCAGAATAAGCAGCACATCATGTTTGAAATTGCAGATTTAATCCAAGCTGAAATTGAAGCTGAAGTAGAGGCAGCCGGTATCATTCAGTTTTGGTTTAACATATATGTAGAATTGAATAACATACAGGCTGCCGAATGGCACCATGTCAACGTAAATGGATGGGCATCTGCAGCGACTTACTGCTACCAGAAGCAAAAGCAACAAGCTGTTTCTCAGGAAAAGGTAGCTCAACTGTATAGTATTTCTTTATCAACGGTACGCAAATACGTCAAAATTGTAAATAACCTGCTGAAGTGAGCAAAAAAATAGACGATAGTGTCGTTAGCGTATTAGGATAAAATTAATTAAAAATATATGAATAGATTCCTAAAAGGAGTGTTACTCAATGACAGAAGAAAAAATTTATGATGTCATTATTATCGGAGCCGGCCCAGCAGGAATGACTGCTGCTGTATATACGTCTCGTGCGGATTTATCAACATTAATGATTGAGCGCGGAATCCCTGGTGGCCAAATGGCAAATACGGAAGACGTAGAAAATTACCCTGGCTATGACCATATTCTAGGTCCAGATCTTTCAAATAAAATGTTTGAACATGCGAAGAAATTCGGTGCTGAGTATGCATATGGGGACATTAAAGAAATTATTGAAGGCGAAGAGTATAAGACTGTTGTAGCTGGTAAAAAAGAATATAAAGCGCGTGCTATTATTATTGCAACAGGTGCAGAGTATAAAAAACTAGGTGTTCCTGGTGAAAAAGAATTAGGAGGACGCGGCGTTTCTTACTGTGCAGTATGTGACGGAGCTTTCTTTAAAGGAAAAGAGCTTGTTGTTGTTGGTGGAGGGGACTCTGCTGTTGAGGAGGGTGTGTACTTAACGCGCTTTGCAACAAAAGTAACGATTGTTCACCGTCGTGAGGAACTTCGTGCTCAAAAAATCTTACAACAGCGTGCATTTGATAATGAGAAAGTAGACTTTATCTGGAATCACACTGTAAAAGAAGTGAATGAAAAAGACGGTAAAGTAGGTAGCGTAACGCTTGTTAATACACAAACTGGTGAAGAACAGGAATTCGGAGCAGATGGCGTGTTCATTTATATCGGTATGGTTCCTTTAACAAAGCCGTTTGAAGGCTTAAACATCACCAATGCAGAAGGCTATATTGAAACGAATGAACAAATGGAAACACGTGTCCCAGGAATCTTTGCTGCTGGTGACGTTCGTGAAAAAGCACTTCGTCAAATCGTTACAGCAACGGGAGATGGAAGTATTGCTGCTCAAGCGGCTCAACATTATATTGAAGAACTGAAAGAAAAGTTAAAAGCCGTTAACTAATTTGTTACGTATATCTTTACAAAAAGTTATTCTGTTTTAAAGTTTTTGTAACGTACGTGAAATGTTTATGGGGTACTATATAAGTAGTAATTGACCCCCTTTTATAAAATAGTAACTTTGACGGGCGTAGGACTTGTTCCTAGGCCTTTTTTTTTGGACTATTTTTTGTACCATCGACATATATTTTCAGAAAATTTAGTATTAAGTAAGTGTCTTCGTTGTGAGGGCTGTTTGTTTCGTAGTATAATGATAGACAGAAAAGTGAAGAGAAGAAGAGGTGGAAAGATGCAACGAGTTACGAATTGTGTATTAGTGAAAGACGGAAAAGTACTATTACTTCAAAAGCCAAGGCGAAATTGGTGGGTAGCTCCCGGTGGGAAAATGGAACAAGGAGAATCAGTAAAGGATTCCGTTGTTCGAGAATTTCGTGAAGAAACAGGCATCTACCTGAAGAATCCAACGGTAAAAGGTATTTTTACGTTTACAATGAAAGAAAATGATAAAATTGCGTCAGAGTGGATGATGTTTACTTTTTTTGCTACCGACTTTGATGGAACAAATGTGCTAGAATCAGAAGAAGGAAAGCTTGGTTGGCATAACTTAAATGATGTTAGTGAATTACCAATGGCACCAGGAGACCATCATATTATTGATTATGTGGCAAAAGGTTCTGGTGTAATCTACGGTAATTTTACATACACGACTGACTTTGAGTTATTGTCTTATCGAATCGATCCTTGCTAACTATTTGGTTAGATAAACAATGAAAAAATTCGGTTTTAATAGGGGGTAAACAAATGAGTACTGGATCTGTAAGCGATATTCAATTGGTTATTATTACTGGAATGTCAGGTGCAGGAAAAACGGTGGCAATTCAAAGTTTTGAAGATTTAGGTTTTTTTTGTGTGGACAATCTTCCCCCAACGCTATTGCCTAAGTTCCTTGAACTTATGAAAGAATCTGGAAATAAAATGAACAAAGTAGCGCTTGTTATGGATTTGCGAGGGCGAGAATTCTTTGATAGCTTATTTGAAGCCTTAGATAATATGAGTGAAACGACATGGGTTATGCCTCAAATTCTCTTTTTGGATGCAAAAGACTCTGTGCTCGTAACAAGATATAAAGAAACAAGGCGTTCACATCCTCTTGCTCCTTCTGGATTACCTTTAGAAGGTATTAGTATGGAACGTGAGCTATTAGAGGAATTAAAAGGACGTGCCCAGTTAATTTATGAAACATCTGACTTAAAACCAAGAGAGTTACGTGAGAAAATTCTTACGCAGTTTGCTTCACATGCTTCACCTGTTTTTACAGTGAACGTTATGTCATTTGGGTTTAAGTATGGGGTGCCAATCGATGCTGATCTTGTTTTTGATGTTCGCTTCTTGCCAAACCCGCACTACATTGATCATATGAGGCCGAAAACAGGTCTTGAAGAAGAAGTTTCTTCCTACGTGTTGAAATGGACCGAAACGCAGAAGTTTGTTGAAAAGGTGCTTGATCTTTTAACATTTATGCTGCCGCAGTATAAGCGTGAAGGGAAAAGTCAGCTTGTCATTGCGATTGGTTGTACGGGTGGGCAACATCGCTCAGTCACTTTGGCTGAACATATCGGTCATCATTTTGAAAAAGACTATAAAACACATATTTCTCATCGAGACATCGAGAAGAGGAAGGAAAAATATAGATGAATAGTGAACAGCTTGCAAAAGTCGTTGTCATTGGAGGAGGAACAGGATTACCTGTATTATTAAGAGGGTTGAAAGAATATCCTCTTGATATTACAGCAATTGTAACGGTTGCTGACGACGGCGGAAGTTCTGGGAGGCTTCGAGATGAGCTAGAGATTCCGGCTCCTGGTGATATTCGAAATGTGTTAGCCGCATTATCTGATGTTGAACCGTTGGTAGAAGAGCTGTTTCAACATCGCTTTGAAACTGGAAATGAATTGATTGGTCACTCACTGGGGAATTTGCTTTTAGCCGCAATGACATCTATTACAGGTGATTTTGTGCATGCGATTCGTGAGATGAGCAAAGTGTTAAATGTTCGTGGTAAAGTATTACCTTCTGCTAATCGTAGCGTAGTGCTACATGCAGAAATGGAAGACGGAGTAATTGTCACAGGAGAGTCTAAGATTCCGGAGTATGGAAAAAGAATTAAGCGCGTATTTTTATCTCCAAAAGATATTAAGCCTTCTGCTGAAGCGTTAAAAGCAATTCGCAAAGCTGACTTAATTATATTAGGTCCAGGTAGCTTATATACAAGCATCCTGCCTAATTTACTTGTTCCGGATATTCGAGATGAGCTATGTACGACAAAAGCGAGAAAAGTATATGTATGTAATGTGATGACCCAGCAAGGGGAAACATTAGGTTTTAAAGCAAGTGATCACGTAAAGGCTCTGTATGATCATATGCCTTGTGCGTTTTTAGACGCAATTATTGTAAATAATGCGCCAATTCCTGCACCGTTAAAGAAGCGCTATGAGGTTGAACAAGCACAGCCTGTGGAATACGACCGAGAAGTGCTGACTGAATTAGGACTAGAAGTGTTGGAAGAACAGATTATTCAATATGACGGTAGTGTTATTCGTCACGATACGAAAAAAGTGGCACGCCTTATCTTTAATATGTTGGCGTAAACGTCAATTTCCGCAACTTACTACGACAACAGAATGGAGGTGGGAAAGGTGTCGTTTGCTTCAGAAACAAAAAAAGAACTTACTAATTTAGAAGTGAAAGATTGCTGCGCAAAAGCAGAACTTTCAGCTTTAATTCGAATGAACGGGTCGTTGGCATTTTCTAATCGTAACTTAACAGTGGACGTACAAACAGAAAATGCAGCCATCGCCAGAAGAATTTATGTACTTCTAAAGAAATCGTATAACGTAACGGTGGAGCTGTTGGTGCGTAAAAAAATGAGGTTGAAAAAGAACAATGTTTACATTGTTCGTCTGGTGGAAAAAGCTCGTTTTTTACTGGAGGATTTAAAAATTTTAAATGAAGGCTTCACATTTACTCATAACATTTCAGAAGAGCTTGTCAAAAAGAAGTGTTGTAAGCGTTCATATTTGAGGGGAGCTTTCTTAGCTGGAGGATCAATTAATAATCCAGAAACATCCTCTTATCATCTAGAGATTTTTTCTCTCTATAGAGAGCACAATGATGCCCTTTGTGAGTTAATGAATACATTTGGCTTAAACAGTAAAACGCTTGAGCGTAAAAAAGGGTATATCAATTACTTAAAAGAAGCAGAGAAAATCACGGAATTCTTAAGTATTGTTGGAGCACATAGCGCTTTATTACGTTTTGAAGACGTTCGTATTGTACGAGATATGCGAAACTCTGTTAATCGACTCGTCAATTGTGAAACAGCGAACTTAAACAAGACCATCGGTGCAGCGATTCGGCAGGTGGAAAATATTCGTTATATTCAAGAGACAGTTGGGCTCGAAGTATTGCCTGAGAAGCTTCGTGAAATTGCTCGTTTACGAGTAGAATACCAAGACGTAACGCTAAAAGAACTAGGGGAAATGGTATCCGGCGGACAAATTAGCAAGTCTGGAATTAATCATCGTCTACGCAAGATAGATGAAATTGCCGATAAATTGCGTGCTGGACAACCAGTTACGTAAAGCAAGGGACATGGGAGGAGAACATAATGGAAAAACAAGTAGAAATTAAATTGAGAACAGGCCTTCAAGCACGAGTAGCAGCCATGTTTGTTCAAGAAGCTAACCGTTTTACATCGGATGTGTTTTTAAAGAAAGATGAAAAAGTAGTAAACGCTAAGAGCATTATGGGGTTAATGAGCTTAGCGTTAAATCGTGGTACCGTTATCACTCTGATTGCTGAAGGTAGTGACGAAGAAGAAGCTATCCAAGCGCTTTCTTCTTATGTAGAAAATGATGCATAAAAAAACCGTTCCCAATTGGGAACGGCTTCTTATTACTTCGGATCGTTTGTTAAAATTTTATCAATTAATCCGTATTCAAGAGCACGCTCAGCAGTCATGAAGTTATCACGATCTGTATCGCGTTGAAGAACTTCTAGTGGTTGACCAGTGCGCTCAGCTAAAATGTGATTTAATTTCTCACGTAAGAAAAGAATGCGTTTAGCAGCAATCTCAATCTCTGTTGCTTGACCTTGCGCTCCACCTAAAGGTTGGTGAATCATTACTTCACTATTTGGTAACGCAAAACGTTTGCCTTTTTCACCTGCAGCAAGTAAAAAAGCACCCATTGAAGCAGCCATTCCGATACAAATTGTTGATACTTTTGGCTTGATAAACTGCATTGTATCGTAAATTGCCATACCTGCTGTAATTGATCCACCAGGACTGTTAATATAAAGTGAAATATCTTTTTCTGGGTCTTCTGCTGCTAAAAATAGAAGTTGTGATACAATTGAGTTTGCAACGTTATCATCAATTGCACTTCCAAGCATAATGATACGGTCTTTTAACAGCCGTGAATAAATGTCGTATGCACGCTCACCGCGGTTTGTTTGTTCAATAACTGTAGGAATTAGATTCATATAAAATTCCTCCTTAACAAGAATAATTTGTTATGTACCTTATAATACATGTAAGGTCAATAAAGGTCAAACAAAAGACCTGCTCTTTACACATATTCGCTTTTTCTGGTATGTATTCCTTTTCTGTACTTTATAAATTTTTCCCGATTGCTCCAAAAATAAACCTTGTATACTTGAAAAGATTGGTTTTCTTTCCTATAATGAAAGCAGTCATCATAGGAATAATGATTTATTTTATGCCCTCGTAGTGTAGTGGATAGCACAAGAGATTCCGGTTCTCTTAGGGTGGGTTCGAATCCTGTCGAGGGCGTCTAAAAACGTTGCAAACTTGCAGCGCTTTTTTTATTTGTTCTGTAAAAACTGTATATTTTATGTGTGGATAGGCCTAATAATTCGTAAGTTAATTCGTTTGTCATGGTTGCCAATTTTGGCAGAATGCTATAAAACAAGTATATAAGGAAAAGTAAAACTAAGGAGGAAAAATTGTGAAATCCCTTAATAAGTTTTTTATTGTAAGTGCATCTCTTGCGTTATTGCTTTCCGCATGTGGATCGAATGAAGAAGCAGCAACACAAGAAAAGTCTCAGCAAGTGCAACAAGCAAATGAAAAAACAGTTTCAGAGGAGCAGTCTGACAGTAAAGAGTCTCAGACGAACAAAGAGTCAGAGGAGACTGAAAGCAATGACGTAGAGTCAAAAGGCGAAGCAACACTAGATAAAGAAGAGCCGGCAGTCGAAGAAAAGACAAGTAAAGAGGCAACGGAAAGGCCTTTAACCGAGTCACCTGAAGATAGAGAACAAGCAGAAGTAACGAAGCCAACAGAAGAACAAAATGATGCTGCATCAAACGAAAAGTCAGCTGAAGAGCAGCCAGAAGAAAATTCTGAAGTTCAGGACAAAGAATTAGTCCAAAGCGATAATCAAGAGTATGCAATTAAAGTACTTGAAGGCTACGAACTAGCTGGGGAAGAGCCTGGTCGTGATACGGTAATGTATAAAGAGGATGGCTCTCAATTTATGCGTATTGAGCTTCTATCAGATGTTTCGGAAAAACAAGCAGTAGAAGTAGTAAAGCAAACAGCAATGGCAGTGGACCCGAACGCTGTACAAAAAGCAAGCGTTCCTGCAGAAGGAAAGATTGCCAATGCAGAGTGGTATGAAGCAGAGTCTAATGATATGAGTGTACAAGTTATTGTAACGAAAGGAACAAAACCTGTTAAGATTACGATTTTTGCTAAATCAGCTGAACAAACAGATAAATTTATTGAAATGGCGAACACGATTCAATAAACCGTTGGAAAGGGCTACGAAACATTCGTAGCCTTTTCTATTTCAATATATTTCTCCTTCTAGTTCGTTGCTAAGTAATAAGGTTCAAAGTAGAATAAACAGTGGGAGGGAGAAACAATGGAGGTAGGTTTATTTCAACAGCAGTCTTTAAAGCTTTCCATGTCGAAAGAGTTATCGCAGGCAATTTCTCTTTTACAATATTCATCGTTGGATATTGCATCATTTATACAAGAGCAAGCGATGCAAAATCCGCTTATCGATTTTGGTGATGCCCCGTTAGTTACAAGTAGGCCTTCAGTTTATAAGCAGAACGCTAATGATGATAAAGACTTACTAAACTCAATTGCTTCTAAGCAAGAAACATTGACAGAGCACTTGCTAGGTCAAATTGTGTTTTTGGAATTAACCACTAAGGAACACGACATCATTTGCTATATGATTGAGAACTTGGATGAGCATGGATATCTGAAGGAGGACTTAATGCTTGTAGCACAAGCATGCAGTTGTAATTTAGAAGAAGTGGAAATGGTGTTAAATTCTCTTCAACAGTTAGATCCTATAGGGGTAGGGGCAAGAAATCTTCAGGAATGTTTACTGATCCAGCTAGAGCAAAGCGGGCAGCTTTCTGATGAGTTAGAAATAATTTTGACAGAATATTTTCAAGAGTTTGCGTATAAAAAGTGGAGTAAAATTTCAAAAGAGTGCAGTATATCACTGGAGCAAGTTCAAAAATACCATGATCAAATTAAGCGTTTGAACCCTCGGCCAGGATTACTATATGCCACTCAAGCAGAGCGCTTTATTATTCCGGACTATATTATAAAGAAAGAGGGCTATGAGCTAGTAGCTTACGCCAATGAAGAGTTAGATTTTCGGTTATCAGTTAACGATGCATATAGACAAAGCTTAATGCTCCAAGATAACCACGCGGTTAAGCCGTATTTGCAGGAAAAGTACCGAGAGTTTCAATGGATTTTAAAAGGGCTCCAGACTCGAAAGCAGACGCTAAACGCAATTGTTCATGGACTACTAGAAAAACAGCAAAGATTCTTTCAACATGGGCCATCTTTTTTACAGCCGTTAACGATGAAAGAACTAGCAGACTATATTAACGTCCACGAGTCAACAGTGAGCCGAGCGACAACTCATAAGTATATTCAAACACCTTTTGGAACATTTTCTATGAAGTCGTTTTTTACAGCAAGTTTAAAGCTGGGTACCACTGAAGAAACGTCCGTTATGACGGTAAAAGAGCTTATTAAACAGTTAGTGGAAAAAGAAGATAAAAAGAAGCCGCTATCTGATCAGCAGCTCACCAACCAGTTATTAACAGAGCATGATGTGAAAATATCAAGAAGAACGGTAGCTAAATACCGGGAACAGCTAAACATTGCTTCATCTAACCAAAGAAAAGTTTACGTATAACTCTATTAAAAAGAAGGTGATGTCGATGCAGGTTGTTTTGTATACAAGAAAAACATGCCCTTTATGTGAAGAGGTTAAAGATATGTTAACTGCCTTACAGCATGACCTTAACTTTAGTGTGATTGAAAAGGATATTTACTCAGATGAACGTTTATTAGAACAATTTCATCTTATGATTCCGGTTATAGAAATCGATGGTGAGGTTGTTATGTATGGGAAAATTCAAAGAGAAAATATAAGAAAGCGTTTACTTTATAAAAACGCCATCAGATGAGTTGAATAAAGGATTCACTCCTGTTAGAATGAAACATGTAACAGGGTGAATTTTTTTTGCGTGGGTGGGACAAAATATGTCTATATGGGACTTATGTTGTCCAACAAGCTTGCACCTTAAGGAGATTTAAACATGCGTTCATTAATAGAAGTACAACGAAAATTATTGCCTGAACTTCTATCTGTTATGCAAAAGCGATATCAAATCTTGCAGTACATACGCTTAATGCAACCGATCGGTAGACGCAACTTAGCTGTTAGCTTAGGGTTAACAGAGCGTGTGTTACGCAGTGAGGTTACATTTCTGAAAGAGCAAGATTTAATTGATGTGCAGACAACTGGAATGACACTTACGACAGAAGGTGAGCTACTGCTACACGATTTAGAAGTCGTAATGAAAGAAGTTTCCGGACTTCGATTATTGGAAACAACATTAAAAGAGGCCTTTTCTTTAGCAGAAGTCGTTGTTGTTTCTGGAGATAGCGATTCTTCACTTTTTGTTAAAAACGAAATGGGTAGAGCTGCTGTGTCGTGCATCAAAGAGCGCCTTGTTGATTCCAAAAAGATTGTTGCTGTTACAGGTGGTACAACGCTTGCCGCTGTTGCCAATATGATGACACCCGAAATTAAGCACCCTGATGTTCTATTTGTGCCAGCTCGTGGTGGACTTGGTGAAAATGTTCAAAACCAAGCGAACACTATTTGCGCAAAAATGGCTGAAAAATCGATGGGTCAGTATCGTCTTCTTCATGTCCCAGACCAGCTAAGTGACGAAGCCTATAAGTCAATTGTAGGGGAACCTTCCATTCGGGAGATGATTCAATTAATTAAGTCAGCAAGTATGGTTGTTCATGGAATAGGAGACGCTATGACAATGGCGGAGCGTCGAAGGACATCTTCTGAAGACTTAGAAAAAGTCAAAAAAGGACATGCTGTTGGTGAAGCTTTTGGATATTACTTCAATCAAAAGGGAGAAGTTGTTCATAAAGTGAAAACAGTTGGCATACAACTCGATGATTTAAAGAACAATAAATGTGTCATCGCGGTAGCAGGTGGTTCTTCGAAGGCAAAGGCAATTCGAGCATTTATGCAACAAGCACATCATTCGATCCTGATTACAGATGAAGGTGCTGCAAAAGAGTTAGTAAGGGATTTTAATTAATCCCTGATTATAAAAAATACTTTTTACATTCAAGGAGGAAATACCCATGGTAGTAAAAATTGGTATTAACGGATTTGGTCGTATCGGCCGTAACGTATTCCGCGCAGCTTTAAAAAACGATAACGTTGAGGTAGTAGCAATTAACGACTTAACTGACGCTAACATGCTTGCTCATCTTTTAAAATATGATTCTGTACACGGTAAATTAGATGCAGAAGTAGTAGTAGATGGCAACAACTTAGTAGTAAACGGTAAAACAATCGAAATCTCTGCTGAGCGTGACCCAGCTCAATTATCTTGGGGCAAACAAGGCGTAGATATCGTTGTTGAATCTACTGGATTCTTCACAAAACGCGCTGACGCTGCAAAACACTTAGAAGCAGGAGCTAAAAAAGTAATCATCTCTGCTCCAGCAAGCGATGAAGACATCACAATCGTAATGGGTGTTAACGAAGACAAATACGATGCAGCTAACCACAACGTAATTTCAAATGCTTCTTGTACAACTAACTGCTTAGCGCCATTCGCTAAAGTGTTAAACGACAAGTTCGGCCTTAAACGTGGAATGATGACAACGGTTCACTCTTACACAAATGACCAACAAATCTTAGACTTACCACATAAAGATTACCGTCGTGCTCGTGCAGCTGCTGAGAACATCATCCCAACTTCAACTGGTGCTGCTAAAGCTGTATCTCTAGTATTACCTGAATTAAAAGGTAAATTAAACGGTGGAGCTATGCGTGTTCCAACTCCAAACGTTTCTCTAGTAGACTTAGTTGCTGAGCTTGATAAAGAAGTAACTGTTGAAGATGTAAACAACGCTCTTAAAGAAGCTGCTGAAGGCGATCTTAAAGGGATCCTTGGCTATAGCGAAGAGCCATTAGTATCTGGTGACTACAACGGTAACATCAACTCTTCTACAATCGACGCATTATCTACAATGGTAATGGAAGGTAACATGGTAAAAGTTATCTCTTGGTACGATAACGAGAGCGGATACTCTAACCGTGTAGTAGACTTAGCTCAATACATCGCTGCTAAAGGACTATAAGAACAGCAAAATCGACTCTTTAGTCATAGCTAGATAGATATCCCATAGGACACTGCTTTGTTTTTATTGGATATCTCAAATGAGAAATACTATAATAAGACTTGCTAAGGAAGAGAGGGGCCCCCCCCCTCTTCCTTGATTTATGTATCGGCTTCTACAGCATAAACGTCATCTTGTTGCTAGTCGTGGCATTTTTCATATTGTAAGGCGCCAATATATGAAAGGTTACTACAGCTAGCTATATTGTGATTTACATAGAAGCCTAATCGCTTAGTACCCCATAATACTTAAGGAGGCCTTTTGACGATGAATAAAAAAACGTTGAGAGACATCGATGTAAAAGGAAAGCGAGTATTTTGTCGCGTAGACTTTAACGTACCAATGAAAGACGGAAAAGTAACAGATGAAACTCGTATTCGTGCAGCTCTTCCTACTATTCAACATCTAGTAGAACAAGGTGCAAAAGTAATTTTAGCTAGCCATCTTGGACGTCCAAAAGGCGAAGTAGTTGAAGAATTACGTTTAACTGCTGTTGCAGAGCGTTTACAAGCTCTTTTAGGTAAAGACGTAGCAAAAGCTGACGAAGCTTTTGGTGAAAACGTACAAAAAACAATCGACAGCATGAACGAAGGCGATGTTTTAGTACTTGAAAACGTACGTTTCTACCCAGGTGAAGAGAAAAATGATGCTGAATTAGCAAAAGCATTTGCTGAGTTAGCAGACGTTTACGTAAATGATGCATTTGGTGCAGCTCACCGTGCACATGCTTCAACTGAAGGAATTGCTCACCATATTCCAGCAGTAGCAGGTTTCTTAATGGAAAAAGAACTTGATGTGCTTTCTAAAGCATTATCAAACCCAGACCGTCCATTCACTGCAATTGTTGGTGGAGCAAAAGTTAAAGACAAAATCGATGTAATTGATAATCTGCTTGATAAAGTAGATAACTTAATCATCGGTGGAGGACTTTCTTACACATTTATTAAGGCACTAGGCCATGAAGTAGGTAAATCTCTTCTTGAAGAAGATAAGATTGATCTTGCAAAATCATTCATGGAAAAAGCGAAGAAAAACGGTGTTAACTTCTACATGCCAGTAGACGTGGTAGTAGCAGATGACTTCTCAAATGATGCAAACACTCAGACTGTATCAATTGAGAACATTCCAAGCGATTGGGAAGGCTTAGATGCGGGCCCAAAAACGCGTGAAATCTATGCTGACGTAATTAAAAACTCTAAGCTAGTGATCTGGAATGGACCAATGGGTGTATTTGAATTAGATACATTCGCTAACGGTACAAAAGCAGTAGCGGAAGCTTTAGCTGAAGCAACTGACACATACTCAGTAATCGGTGGAGGAGACTCTGCTGCAGCTGTTGAGAAATTCGGTTTAGCTGATAAAATGAGCCATATTTCTACAGGTGGCGGTGCGTCACTAGAGTTTATGGAAGGTAAAGAACTTCCAGGCGTAGTTGCTCTAAACGATAAGTAAGTTGAACGTAACAGTTCGATGGAGGACCGACCTGAAAACTGATGCTAAGAACGAACATCACAGAGAGTAACGAGTGGGACATGAAAGAGATAAAAAGAGTGTGGACCGACCTCTTTTGAACAGCACCCTCTTTTTAATCCAACGTGAGTGAAGGGAAACCAACAATAAACAAAGGACGGTGTTACACATGCGTAAACCAATCATTGCAGGAAACTGGAAAATGAACAAAGTACTTTCAGAAGCAACAAGCTTTGTTGAAGAAGTAAAGGGAGCAGTACCATCTCCTGAGAACGTAGAATCAGTAGTATGTGCTCCAGCATTATTCTTAGACCGCTTAGTACAAGCAACTAAAGGTACAGACTTAAAAGTTGGTGCACAAAACATGCACTTTGAAGAAAGCGGAGCATTCACTGGAGAAGTAAGCCCAGTTGCACTAGCTGATTTAGGCGTGAACTATGTAATCTTAGGTCACTCTGAGCGTCGCGAAATGTTCGCTGAAACTGACGAAACAGTAAATCAAAAAACAATCGCTTCATTCAAACATGGTTTAACACCCATCGTTTGTTGCGGTGAAACAAATGAAGAGTATGAGCAAGATCAAACAAAAACAGTTGTAGCTAACCAAGTACAAAAAGCGTTAGCAGGTTTAACTGACGAGCAAGCAAAACAAGTTGTTATTGCTTATGAGCCAATCTGGGCAATCGGTACAGGCAAATCTTCAACTGCAGAAGGTGCAAACGAAGTTTGTGCTTATATCCGTAGCGTAGTAGCAGAGCAATTCTCTCAAGACGTAGCAGATGCAGTTCGTATTCAATACGGCGGAAGCGTAAAGCCTGCTAACATCAAAGAATACATGTCTCAATCAGACATCGACGGTGCTTTAGTAGGTGGAGCAAGCTTAGAAGCTTCTTCATTCTTACAGCTTTTGGAGGCTGGTAAGTAATGAGTAAGAAACCAACAGCATTAATCATCTTAGATGGTTTTGCATTACGTGATGAAGAAAAAGGTAATGCAGTTAAACATGCAAAAAAACCAAACTTCGATCGTTACTGGAACGAGTTTCCACATGCGACACTTCAAGCATCAGGTGAAGCTGTAGGTCTACCAGAAGGCCAAATGGGTAACTCTGAAGTAGGACACTTAAATATCGGTGCAGGTCGTATTGTTTATCAAAGCTTAACACGCGTGAATGTAGCAATTCGCGAAGGTGAGTTTGAGAAAAACGAAACGCTTGTAGCTGCGGTGAAGCACGCAAAAGAAAAAGGTACAAGCCTTCATCTTTTCGGACTTTTATCGGACGGTGGTGTTCACAGTCACATCGAGCATTTATATGCTCTTCTTCGCTTAGCGAAAAAAGAAGGTCTAGAGAAAGTGTATATCCACGGTTTCTTAGATGGTCGTGACGTAGCACCTCAATCTGCCGAGCAGTATTTAAAAGAATTAAATGAAAAAATTGAAGAGTACGGCGTTGGGGAAATTGCAACACTTTCAGGACGTTACTACTCAATGGACCGTGACAAACGCTGGGAGCGCGTTGAAAAAGCTTATCGCGCAATGGTTTACGGTGAAGGTCCATCTTATACAAGCCCAGAAGAGTGCGTAAAAGACTCTTACGAAAACGGCGTATACGACGAATTCGTCTTACCTTCTGTTATTACAAAAGAAGACGGTTCACCAGTTGCGACAATCAAAGACGAAGATGCAGTTATTTTCTATAACTTCCGTCCTGATCGTGCGATTCAAATTTCAAATACGTTTGCAAACGAAGACTTCCGTTCATTTGATCGCGGTGAAAAACATCCGAAAAACTTACATTTCGTATGCTTAACTCACTTTAGTGAAACAGTTAACGGATATGTAGCTTTCAAGCCTGTTAACTTGGATAATACGCTTGGTGAAGTATTATCTCAAAACAACTTGAAGCAGCTTCGTATTGCAGAAACAGAAAAATACCCACACGTAACGTTCTTTATGAGCGGTGGACGTGAAGCAGAGTTTCCTGGTGAAAAGCGAATCTTAATCGATTCACCAAAAGTAGCAACATACGATTTAAAACCTGAGATGAGTGCTTATGAGGTGACGGACGCGTTGCTTGCAGAAATCGAAGGAGACAAGCAAGATGCTATTATTTTAAACTTTGCAAACCCAGATATGGTTGGACACTCTGGTATGTTAGAGCCAACAGTTAAAGCAATTGAGACAGTCGATGAATGCCTAGGTAAAATTGTGGATGCGATTTTAGCTAAAGGTGGTACAGCAATCATCACAGCAGACCATGGTAACTCTGATGAAGTTGTAACGCTTGAAGGTAACCCAATGACGGCTCATACAACAAATCCAGTTCCAGTTATCGTAACAAAGCAAGGCGTAGAGCTTCGTGAAGATGGTATTCTAGGTGACTTAGCTCCTACAATGCTTAACCTTTTAGATGTAGCTCAGCCAAAAGAAATGACAGGTAAAACATTAATTAAATAATTGATTTTTAAAGGAGAGTTTTAAAATGCCAACAATTCTTGACATTTATGCACGCGAAGTATTAGATTCTCGCGGTAACCCAACAGTTGAAGTTGAAGTATACACTGAGTCAGGCGCTTTCGGACGCGCAATCGTACCAAGTGGTGCTTCTACTGGTGAACACGAAGCAGTAGAACTACGTGATGGTGACAAATCTCGTTACCTAGGTAAAGGTGTATTAAAAGCAGTTGAAAACGTAAACGAAATCATCGCTCCTGAATTAGTAGGTATGGACGCAACTGACCAAATCGGTATCGACCGCCTTATGATCGAGCTAGATGGTACTGAAAATAAAGGTAAACTAGGTGCTAACGCTATCCTTGGTGTATCTATGGCAGTAGCTCATGCAGCAGCTGACTTCGTAGGTCTTCCATTATACCGTTACCTTGGTGGATTCAACGCTAAGCAATTACCAACTCCAATGATGAACATCATCAACGGCGGTTCTCATGCTGATAACAACGTTGACTTCCAAGAATTCATGATCTTACCTGTAGGAGCTCCTACATTTAAAGAAGCAATCCGTATGGGTGCTGAAGTATTCCACGCGTTAAAAGCTGTATTATCTGCAAAAGGCTTAAACACAGCTGTAGGTGACGAAGGTGGATTCGCTCCAAACCTTGGTTCTAACCGTGAAGCATTAGAAGTAATCGTTGAAGCAATCGAAAAAGCTGGCTACAAAGCTGGTCAAGACATCCAATTAGGTATGGACGTTGCTTCTTCTGAATTCTTCAACAAAGAAACTGGTAAATACGATTTAGCTGGAGAAGGCCGTAACGGTTTAACTTCTGCTGAAATGGTAGACTTCTACGAAGAACTAGTTAACGAATTCCCAATCGTTTCAATCGAAGACGGTTTAGACGAAAATGACTGGGATGGTCACAAACTTTTAACTGATCGTATCGGTGGTAAAGTACAACTTGTTGGTGATGATTTATTCGTAACAAACACGAAAAAACTTGCTCAAGGTATCGAACAAGGCGTAGGTAACTCTATCCTTATCAAAGTTAACCAAATCGGTACATTAACTGAAACATTTGAAGCAATTGAAATGGCTAAACGTGCTGGTTACACAGCTGTAGTTTCTCACCGTTCTGGTGAAACTGAAGATGCAACAATCGCTGATATCGCTGTTGCAACAAACGCTGGTCAAATCAAAACTGGTTCTATGTCTCGTACAGACCGTATTGCAAAATACAATCAATTACTACGCATCGAAGACGAGCTAGGTGTTCTAGCTGTATACGATGGCGCTAAATCTTTCTATAACTTAAAGAAATAAGTTATATGAGTGATAAAAAAGATGGATGAAAGCTTTTCATCCATCTTTTTTTATTGTCTTGACTTGTACCAATAGCCATTTTATGATAAATTTACTTTAAAGTAGTCTGATTTTTAGCATATAAAAATAGTTTGTATAGATAGCAACAGTTTATTTTCCTTATCTACAGGAGGTAGCATATGCACACATTTCTAATCACGCTGCTAGTTATTGTTTCGATTGCGCTAATCGTGGTTGTTGTTCTTCAAACAAGCAAATCCACTGGCTTATCTGGAGCAATTTCAGGTGGTGCTGAAACATTATTCGGTAAGCAAAAAGCGCGTGGACTTGATTTAGTACTGCACCGTTTAACGGTTGTATTATCCGTGCTGTTTTTCTTATTAACGATTGCGGTATCATATTTTCAACTGTAAGTTCGTTTGTAAATACCACCTGATGTATACGAATTTGGTATGTGCCAAGTTGTATACATCAGGTGGTATTTTTCATAAGTGTTCAATTCTTTAACTTTAAATTCATGTAATGATATAATGAATATTTAATGAAAAAGATTCCATTTTGCTTGGGCAAATGGAATTACATAAACAAACACAATGATTAGGTCATGCTTTGTGAGACATATCACATAAAAAAATGACTGATTTCTTCATAGTTGTAGACATTATAGAAAAAAAGGAGTTAATTGAAATGAAAATTGCACAACCAAAACCGTTCACTTTTGAAGGTGGAGATAAAGCCGTATTGTTATTACACGGATTCACAGGTAATTCAGCAGATGTTCGTATGCTCGGACGCTTCTTAGAAAAGAAAGGGTACACGTGTCATGCACCTCATTATAAAGGACATGGCGTAGCACCTGAAGAATTAGTACATACAGGGCCTGAAGATTGGTGGAAAGACGTAATGGATGGCTATCAGCTTTTAAAAGATCGTGGTCATGAAAGCATTGCAGCAGTTGGGCTATCACTTGGTGGCGTATTTTCGCTTAAATTAGGTTACACTGTACCTATAAAGGGTATTGTCCCAATGTGCGCACCTATGTATATCAAAAGTGAAGAAGTGATGTATGAAGGTGTTTTAGAGTACGCTCGCGAATATAAAAAGCGTGAAGGAAAATCTGAAGATCAAATCCAGCAAGAGATGGAAGAATTTAAGAAGACACCGATGAATACGTTGAACGCATTACAAGGACTAATTTCGGAAGTTAGAGACTCTGTTGATATGATTTATGCACCAACATTTGTTGTACAAGCACGTAACGATCATATGATTAATACAGATAGTGCAAATATTATCTACAATAATGTTGAGTCACCTGTAAAAGATATTAAATGGTATGAAGAATCGGGTCATGCTATTACGTTAGATAAGGAAAGAGACCAGCTGCATGAAGATGTTTATCAATTCTTAGAATCATTAGATTGGTAAAAGGCTAATCAAAAAATGAGAGCCTAAAGTTGACCAAAAAAGTAAATGAGGACGGATGAATGCTATTTTTGATAAATAGTGTTATTGATAAGCACAACGAAAAGGAGGGAAAGACTTGGAACAAGAAATTCAACAGTATATTGACCGTTTGTTAACGTTTATGAAAGAAGAAACGTATAAACCTTTAACGGTCCAAGAATTAGAGAAAGAGTTTGGGATTGAAGATTCAGCTGAGTTTAAAGATTTTGTAAAAGCTCTTGTAATCATGGAAGAACAAGGTCTTATAATTCGAGCAAGAAACAATCGATATGGTGTACCTGAACGAATGAATTTCGTTAAAGGAAAAGTAACAGGTCATGCCAAGGGATTTGCATTTGTTGTCCCAGAAGAGCAAGGAGCGGATGATATTTTCATTCCAACCACGGAGACAAACAATGCAATGCATGGAGACATTGTATTAGCTCGCGTACTGTCAGAGTCTTCAGGTAACCGCCGTGAAGGAACCATTGTTAAAATCATTGAGCGTGGTACACAACAAATTGTTGGAACGTACACGGAAAGTAAAAACTTTGGGTTTGTTATTGCGGATGATAAAAAGATCGCAGGAGATATCTTTATTCCTAAAGGTGCACGTAATGGGGCGGCAGAAGGACATAAGGTTGTTGTAGAGTTAACAAGCTATCCAGAAGGGCGCATGAATGCAGAAGGGAAAATTGTACAGATTTTAGGTCATAAAAATGATCCAGGAGTCGACATTATCTCAGTTATTCATAAATATGGACTTCCACAGGAGTTTCCAGGCGATGTTTTAGAGCAAGCGATTAATACACCTGAAACGATCTCAGAAGACGAAATAAAAGGTCGTCGAGATCTACGAGACCAAGTGATTGTTACTATTGATGGGGCAGATGCTAAAGATTTAGATGATGCGGTAACGGTAACAGAGCTTGAAAACGGTAACTATAAGTTAGGTGTTCACATTGCAGATGTTAGTCACTATGTAACGGAAGGTTCACCAATTGATGTAGAAGCGGCAGAACGCGGAACAAGTATCTACTTAGTAGATCGCGTAATTCCTATGATTCCGCATCGACTTTCAAACGGGATTTGTTCCTTAAATCCAAAAGTAAATCGATTAACGCTTTCCTGTGAAATGGAAATTAATTCAGCTGGAGAAGTGGTTAATCATGATATCTTCGAAAGTGTAATCAAAACAACTGAGCGAATGACGTATTCCGATGTTAATAAAATTCTGACAGACAAAGATGAAGCCGTTCGCGCTCGTTATGAAGAGCTGATTCCAATGTTTGAGCGTATGGAAAAACTGGCGGAAATTCTTCGTAAAAAGCGTATGGACCGAGGAGCAATCGACTTTGATTTTAAAGAAGCAAAAGTATTAGTTGATGACGACGGTCATCCAACCGATGTGATACTGCGTGAGCGCTCTGTATCCGAAAGGCTAATTGAAGAATTCATGCTAGCAGCAAATGAAACTGTGGCTGAGCATTTTCACTGGATGAATGTTCCGTTTATGTACCGTATTCATGAAGATCCAAAAGAAGAAAAGCTTAATCGCTTTTTAGAATTTGTGACGAATTTAGGATACGCTGTAAAGGGAACAGGAAATGACATTCATCCTCGTGCGCTACAGGACATTTTAGAAGCAGTAGCGGGAACACCAGAAGAGATGGTGGTTTCTAAAGTAATGCTACGCTCGATGCAGCAAGCCAAATATCAAGCAGATAACCTTGGCCACTTTGGACTATCAGCGGAGTTCTACACACATTTCACGTCTCCAATTCGCCGTTATCCTGATTTAATCGTTCATCGCTTAATTCGTACGTATTTAATTAACAATCAGGTGGATGAAGCAACGCAAGAAAAATGGGGCGAAAAGCTTCCTGAAATTGCTGATCACTCTTCAAGCATGGAAAGAAGATCGGTTGACGCAGAGCGTGAAACGGACGATATGAAAAAAGCGGAGTTTATGGCAGATAAAATTGGTGAAACGTTTGACGGAATTATTAGCTCAGTAACAAACTTTGGAATGTTCGTTGAACTATCAAATACAATTGAAGGTCTTGTACATGTTAGTGATTTAACGGATGATTATTATCGCTATGATGAACGCCATTATGCAATGATTGGTGAGAGAACAGGAAAAGTGTTCCGTATTGGCGATGAAATTGAAATTAAAGTTGCTGATGTGAATAAAGACGAGCGTGCCATTGACTTTGTTATTGTCGGCATGAAGACAAGTCAAAAGCGTTTGTCAAAAGACCGTCCAAAAGTGATTAACATGAAACAAAAGTCACGCAAGGACGATAAAGAAAACCGCAGAGGTCGTCGCAAAGATAAAGCAGGCGATTCAAAAGGTGAATGGACAACACAAAAGCCGAAAAAGAGGAAAAAGAAAAAATTCTTTGAAGGCGCACCAAATCTTAAAAAGAAAAAGAAGAAGCGTAAATAAGTAAATAGAAGCAGCCTTAACGGCTGCTTCTAAAGACGAGCGAATGAAAGGGGAATAAGCAAGTATGCCAAAAGGTGAAGGGAAAGTAGTTGCTCAAAATAAAAAAGCAAGACACGACTATTTTATTGAAGAAACGTACGAAGCAGGAATTGTCCTACAAGGAACGGAAATAAAGTCGATTCGTAACGGGCGCGTAAACTTAAAAGACTCATTCGCACGCGTTCAAAACGGTGAGGTATTCTTACATAATATGCACGTTAGTCCATATGAACAAGGAAACCGCTACAACCATGAACCGCTGCGTACCCGCAAGCTTTTACTTCACAAGCGTGAAATCAATAAATTGATCGGCTATACCAAGGAAACAGGGTATTCACTTGTACCGTTGAAAATCTATTTAAAAAACGGCTTTGCTAAGGTTTTATTAGGTCTTGGTAAGGGTAAAAAGAAATATGACAAGCGCGAAGACTTAAAACGTAAAGAAGCGAAACGCGATATAGAGCGAGCTTTCCGCGATCGTCAAAAAGAATAGTTACATTATTTTACAATTGCAAAATGCTTGTTTTGTGCTATAATAAAAATAGTTATTCGTTAGATGACTTTTGCAAACACAAGTCGCTATCTGCTGTAAGTGAAAAATCTTACGCATTCCGACTCCCTTTTCATAATGGGGACGTTACGGATTCGACAGGGATAGTTCGAGCTTAGGTTGCGAGTCGAGGAGATGGCCTCGTTAAAACATCAACGCCAATAATAACTGGCAAATCTAACAATAACTTCGCTTTAGCTGCCTAATAACAGCTTAGCGGTTCCTCCCTCCATCGCCCATGTGGTAGGGTAAGGGACTCACTTTAAGTGGGCTACGCCGGAGTTCGCCGTCTGAGGACGAAGGAAGAGATTAATCAGACTAGCTCTTTGGGCGCCTGTCAGCAGGCAGATAAATGAGCGAAATGCGAATATGCTGACTACACTCGTAGACGCTTAAGTGGCGATATTTCTGGACGTGGGTTCGACTCCCACCGTCTCCACCAAATACATAATTTTGGTGGCTAACCTTACTTATAATAAGAACCATGAAGCTGCACTAGTTGCGGCTTCATGGTTCTTTTTTATTTGAAGTTTATTTATGTTGTTTCAGGTTAGAAGCTGAAACTGTTAAGGATTATGCTATGGCTATATATTTCATCGCCATTTGAAAGAACGAAATAGTTGCATGAAGCGCAAACTGCATACCAATACATGCTCGCTGCCCATTTCCAAAGGGTTTAAAAGCATGATGTGGCACTTTTTTAGGATCTTCAAACCGTTCTGGAATAAACTCTTCTACATTATCTCCCCAAGCACTTTTATCACGATGCAAAGAAGGAAGTAAAACCATAATGCGCTCACCTTCTTTTTGCACAGGGTATTTGCCTCCAATAAGGGCGTCTTCTTTAGCAAAAAGGTTGAAAGCAGGTGCGGTTGGCCATAATCGGAGAGATTCGTTTAACACCATTTTGATATATTTGAGTTTTACTACTTGGTCATATGAAGGTATATCATCCGTCAAAATAGTATCGACTTCTGTATAAGCTTTTTCCAACTTATCAGGATTATTCATTAAGTAGTAAATGGCAAATGACAGTAATTCACTCGTTGTTTCATGACCTGCAATTAAAAAAGTAATAATTTGATAACGAATGTTTTCATCATCTAGCAGGTCATCTGTCTCAGGATCTTTAACGTTTAGCATGCGCGCCAATAAATCTTTGTCGTTCTGACCATTTTGGTTTTTGCGTTCTGAAATGATACTATCAACCAATGAAAACATCGCTTGGATATCACGTTGAAAGTGTTTTTTGTTCGAACCATTAATTTATCTTGAATATCTAGTCGCTGCATTTGATGCATGGCTTCTTCTAAAGCACGTACCATACTTGTTACAAAAGGGTGATAGTTTTCGCGATAAAAGCTATTGAAGCGATAGTTGAACCCACATAAGCCAATTGTATCTAATGTGAGTCTGGTCATATCCTCTGGAACATCAACTTCTTCATTTGGGTTTAAACGCTCCCACTTTTGAACGAGCTGAACCGCAATATCAGTCATCATAGAATGGTAATCTTTCATTGCTCGTTGCTTAAATGTTGGAGCCAAAATATTGTGTGCCTTTTGCCAGTTTGGTTCGTGTGTCCAACTTGTAAAGAGACCATCGCCACCAAAAGCGCGAACTTTAGCTAAAGCACCTTCAGCATTTTTATCAAAACGTCACTGGTCACACACTTCTTTTACAAGCTCATGTCCTGAAAGAACAAGAGAGGAGCCGGTCGGACCTTGTAATCGGAAAATCGGGCCATATTCTTCAGCTAATTTCATTAACGATAGGACGGGTTTATTTTTGTCAAGCAAAGGTACGTTGCCAAGAGGTCCATATGTTTTAGGTTGAGGTATTTCGGTTTTCATAAAAAAATCATCCTTCCTACATGTAATGAGTAAGTGCTATTCAGTTGTCGAAAAAAATTCTTTTCTCGAAAAATATGATAGATAAATAATTTTATCATTTAATTATTTTCGATCCCGATGATATCCTTTTTGAAGGTAGGGTATCAGACGATTTCTAGCTTAGTATATGAGCTTATTCTTTGTAGTAGCTTTTATTTATCATCATGTAAAGATGAATGATGATGGTGCTGAAAGAATTGCCGAATAAATTAATTGCGGTATAATAGAAGGTGGCAGAGTGATGTTTTAACATTAGATATACATTCGAAAGAGAGTGAAAAATATGGGTCGTAAGTGGAATAATATCAAAGAAAAGAAAGCGTCAAAAGATGCTCAAACAAGTCGAATTTATGCTAAATTTGGCCGTGAAATTTATGTAGTAGCAAAACAAGGTGAGCCGGATCCAGAAGCAAACCAAGCGCTAAAAGTTGTTTTAGAGCGAGCGAAAACGTATAACGTACCAAAAGCTATCATTGATCGTGCAATTGAAAAAGCAAAAGGTGGCGGAGAAGAAAGTTATGACGAGCTTCGTTATGAAGGCTTTGGTCCAAACGGTTCAATGGTTATTGTTGATGCGTTAACAAACAATGTAAACCGCACAGCTTCAGACGTTCGCGCTGCTTTTGGTAAAAACGGCGGTAATATGGGCGTTAGTGGATCTGTTTCTTATATGTTTGATGCAACTGCTGTTATTGGACTGGAAGGCAAATCATCAGACGAAGTTCTTGAAATTTTAATGGAAGCAGACGTTGACGCTCGCGATATTTTAGAAGAAGAAGATGCAGTGATTGTTTACGCTGAGCCAGATCAGTTCCACGCTGTACAAGCTGCTTTTAAAGAAGCTGGTATTACGGAATTTACGGTGGCAGAAATTGTGATGCTAGCTCAGAGCGATGTGACGTTACCTGAGGATGCAAAAGCTCAGTTTGAAAAAATGATTGATGCACTTGAAGACTTAGACGATGTTCAACAGGTCTACCATAACGTTGATCTAAGTGAATAATTTAAAAAAGACGTTCCCATGTGGAACGCCTTTTTTATTAAGCTAATTCTTTTTGTTTTGTTTCAGATCCTAAGAAAATAACCGATGCCACACCAATTAAGATAGCTCCTGCGAAAATAGTAAATATAACGGTCAGAGAAGCGCCTTTAGTTGTTAAATAACCAATAAGCAGTGGGCCTAAAATTCCTCCAATTCTGCCAAAGGAAGCAGCCATTCCTGCACCAGTACCGCGAATAACTGTCGGATATTGCTCCGGTGTATACGCATATAAAGCTCCCCAAGCACCTAAGTTAAAGAACGACAAAAGCATTCCTGATGCTAGCAGTAAGCCGAGAGACTCTGCAGTTCCGAAGAAATATGCGCTTGCAGCCGTTCCAATGAGATAGGTGATTAGTACAAATTTTCGTCCCATTCGTTCAATGAACCAAGCGGCCGTATAATAGCCCGGCAGTTGTGCAAGAGTCATAATGAGTACGTATTCAAAGCTTTTAATTAAGCTGAATCCTTTTATAACCATCACGCTTGGTAACCATAAGAACATACCGTAGTAGGAGAATACAACGCAAAACCAAAGAATCCATAACATGATTGTTGGTTTACGATAGTCTTTGCTCCATACATGCTTAATATTATCTAAAACGGATGGTTTATGTTCTGCAATTGACTGTGTAAACTTCGGTGAATCTGGAAGTTTGATACGCAAATAAAGTGCGTAAAAAGCAGGTAAAGCGGTAATTAATAATGCGATTTGCCAGCCGAAGTTTGGGATAACAAAGTATGAAATAAGTGCGGCAGCTAACCAGCCATATGCCCAAAAGCTTTCCAGCAATACAATGATTTTCCCTCGTCTTTCGGGAGCTACGGTCTCTGATACAAGTGTTGAAGCAACAGGAAGCTCTCCGCCTAGTCCCATTCCGATAATAAATCGTAAAGTTAAAAACATCCATAAAGTTGTCGATAAAGCAGACAATCCGCTCGCAATTGAAAAGAGTAATAGCGTAATAATGAACACCCATTTTCGACCGATTCGATCCGCAAGCAATCCAAAAACAAGAGCTCCAACAGCCATGCCGATGGAGTTCACACTACCAATCCAGCTCATTTCATTAGGTGTAAGGTTCCATTCTGTATGTAGAGCTGCAATAATAAACGAAAGAATGCCTACGTCCATTGCATCGAATAACCAACCGAGTCCGGCGATGTTTAATAGCTGACGTTCAGACAAATTGTTCTTACTCATAGGGTCCTCCTCTAACAGATGTCTTTACAGTAGTCTTAAACAGTTTACAACTGTCTTTACATTTTGTCACTAGTAATTTTGAGTTTGGCAAAAGTGAGAGGGTAGAGAATGAAAAAAAAGACGCTAGTAAGCGTCTTTGTAGCATTAGCGATTTGTGTCTTCAATCGTACCTTCTTGGTAAGTGTCGCTCATTTGTTCATGCGTTTCAGAAAGGCCTTGTGATACTTCATCTGAATTTTTGTAGTCTGCAGCTTTAAATTGACGTCCTGCTAAATCATTTGTATTGACGGGTTTAATTTGTTTTTGGTTTTCATTTTTATTCATATTGTATCTTCCTTTCCTTAGTGAAATAAACTTCTTCCTCAGTTTGTGTGAGTAGGGAAAGATATATACAAAAAAAGAGTTTGGGACATAACAAAATGATTGCTTCTAAGAGACGAACAATAGCTGTTCCAATCTCTTTGGTTTGTCTGAACACGTTCGTTCCATTGCGCTACGGCCACTCGCTTTCCGCGGGGAGGAACCTGAGCTTCCTCGCTGCGCTGCGGGATCTCAGTTTTCCCTCTCTTTCCCGCAGGAGTCGAGTGTCCTACGCTCCATTCCACCCTGTTTCCAACATTGTTTTCACAATCAACAAAAAACCTGAACGATTAAAAGTGAGAAACTCTCAATCGTTCAGGTTTATCATTGGCTGAATTACTTATGTCCCAGCCTCCTGTTGTTTATTTTTCAGATAAAAATACTTTTTCAATATCATCTAGCATGATATTCGCAGCTAATACACCACCAGCAGTATTCCAGATTGCATCTTCTACAGGATACACGCTATCTGTTTTTGATACGTTCAAGTTTTTAAACAATGGATCGTTGGTCCACTCTTCAGCTACCTTTGTAGCTTCTCCATCACCAGTTTCGTATGAGAAGTAGAATAATTTATCTCCATCCATCGCTGGAATACGCTCTTTTGTTGCGTTCATTTCAGCTAAGTCGTTCTGCTGTTGTGATTCAGGACGAGCAAAGCCAAGTTGATCTAGAATTACACCAGAAAATGAATCTTTATGATAAATACGTACATCGCCAGCTGTAAAGCGTACAACTGAAATTTCTTCTTTCTTTTGGTCTCCAAGCTTCTCTTTTAAATCAGCCACTCGGTTATCAAAGTCAGCTAATACTTTTTTACCTTCATCTTCTTTATTTACTGCTTTTGAGTAAAGCTTGAAGTTTTCTTTCCAGTCGCCTCTTAGTTCTTCAGCAAAAACAGTTGGTGCGATTTGGCTTAATTGATCATACACTTTTTCTTGACGCATTTTGTTACCAATAATTAAGTCTGGCTTTAAAGATGCAATCGTTTCAAGACTAGGTTCGCTTTCAGTACCTACGCTTTTAACACCTTCCATTTGGTCTTTAATATGGTCATACCAAGGATCTCCTAACCAAGACTCTACTGCTCCGACTGGCTTAACACCCATAGCTAATAGTGCTTCCGTACCTTCATTTGTCAAAATAACAACACGTTTTGGCGTTCCGTCAATTTTTGTTTCACCCATTGCGTGTTTAATTGTATAAGACTGATCTTTTGCTGCGCTGTCGCTGTTTTCTTTTTCACCTTCAGATGATGAATTACCGCAAGCTGCTAAGAAAACAAGAACCATTACAGCCATCAGTGAGAATAAATATTTCACTTTAGACGCTTTCATTTAATGAACCCCCTATGTATGATTGATAATGATTTTCAATTGTAACTATGATAATATTGCAAAAATTAAAGGCTGTCAATAAAAAGTTGAAAATGATTCTCAAAGTCATTGACACTCATTTTAATGTTCCCTAAACTAAAAGAAAGTAATAGTTAAATAGGCTACCTTAGAGGAGCAATGAAGATGATTTTGCAAAATAGAAAAATGAGAGTAACTGGTTTAATTTTAAGTATAATCTTTCTACTAATTTGTATTGGTTTAAGCATTGTCTTAGGCTATACAGATACAAGCATAAAAACAGCTATAAATGCGTTCCAGTCGTTCGATGGTTCAAACGAACATTTAGTTATACAAAATGTTCGATTACCACGTGCTCTAATAGGTGCTGTTGTAGGTGCATGTCTTGGGATTGCAGGCGCAATGATGCAAGCGTTAACGAAAAATCCGCTTGCTTCCCCTGATATTCTTGGTGTGAATGCTGGAGCAGGTTTTTTTATCGTGGTTGCCATCATGATTTTTTCAGTAAACTCTCTGCAAGCCTTTACGTGGATTGCATTTGTTGGAGCGGCTTTAACCGTAGTAGCAGTGTATTTGTTAGGCTCGATTGGTAAAGAAGGACTAACGCCTATAAAAATGACGCTTGCTGGAGCAGCAATTGCTGCGTTTTTTTCTTCTTTAACACAAGGTTTACTCGTATTGGATGAAACAGCACTCGATCAAGTACTGTATTGGCTAGCAGGTTCAGTACAAGGGCGTAAACTAGAAGTGTTGTATGGCGTACTACCTTATATTGCTGTCGCAATTATCGTGTCATTTATTCTGGCAGGGAAAATAAATATTTTAAATATGGGTGAAGATGTGGCGAGAAGTTTAGGGCAGCGAACCGTTGCTGTCAAACTAACAGCAGGTATACTCATTGCCATCTTGGCAGGAGGAGCCGTTGCCATTGCAGGCCCTATTAGCTTTGTAGGTATTATCATTCCTCATATCGTAAGAGCGTTTGTGGGCCACGACTATCGTTGGATTTTCCCTTATAGCGCAGTAGCAGGGGGGATTTTGCTGTTAATTGCAGATATTGCAGCTCGCTATGTTATTATGCCGGAAGAGATTCCTGTTGGCGTTATGACTGCTTTTATTGGAACCCCATTCTTTATTTATTTAGCAAGAAAGGGCGCTAAAGCATGAAGAAATATCAACCGATTCGTTTAAAAAATCTCTCTTTTTTACTAAATATAAAAGCTACAATTATTATTTCAGTTTGTACGTTGTTACTGTTTGCACTCTTTGTATTAAGTGCTGGGATGGGTGAATTGTTCATTGGCCCAAATAAAATTATCGGAATTTTATTTGGGCAGGGCCTTGAGTTTGAAAAATTAGTGGTCACGTCATTTCGGTTACCTCGTATTCTTGTCGCTATTTGTGCAGGCATTTGCTTAGCGGCAGCAGGAGCCATTCTTCAAGGTCTTGTTCGTAATCCTTTGGCATCACCAGACTTAATTGGTTTAACGGGAGGAGCTTCTGTTGGAGTCGTTTTATTTTTAGCATTATTTAGCGACGAGAAAAACTCCCTAACAGTTAGCATTCAATGGCTGCCGCTTAGCGCATTTTTAGGCGCTTTAATTGTAGCAATCTTGCTTTATATTTTCGCTTGGCGAAACGGAGTATCACCGATTACCTTAGTACTGATTGGCATCGGCTTAACCGCTTTGACCAAGGCAATGACAACCTTATTTATGATTATGGGTCCAATTTATCAAGCGAGCCAAGCGAATATTTGGATTACTGGTAGCGTATATGGATCAAACTGGACAAATGTATATACGATTGCTCCAATTACTGTTATTTTAATCATTATTGCATTGGTTATGGTTCGTAACCTGAATATTCAAGAGCTGGGTGAAGAAGTTGCTATTAATGTGGGAAGTCATGTTCAAAAAAACCGCTTAATGCTGCTTGTAATGAGTACGGCACTAACGGGTACCGCCGTCGCGTTTGCTGGAGGTATTAGCTTTGTTGGGCTATTAGCACCTCATATTGCTCGCCGCCTCGTTGGCTCGTCGTTTGGAGTATTGCTTCCATTATCGGCACTGATTGGTGCAATTTTAATTGTGGCTGCAGATTTAGTAGGAAGAACGTTCTTTTTACCGCTTGAAATACCAGCAGGTGTTTTCACAGCAGCAATTGGAGCACCATATTTTATCTACTTGTTATATAAGCAGCGTAACGTCTAAACTTAATCTTTTCAAAAAAGGAGTGAAAGTCATGCATTCATTAGAAACAAAGTCGTTAAGCTTGTCGTATGGAGAAACAATGATTATCAATGAATTAGATTTGAAGATTCCTAAAGGAGAGATTACGGTTTTTATCGGAAGTAACGGCTGTGGGAAGTCAACGCTGTTACGCTCACTTGCTCGGCTTTTAAAGCCGCAAACAGGTTCGGTTCTGTTAGAAGGATCTAAAATATCATCTTTGCCAACAAAAGAAATTGCTAAGCAATTAGCTATCCTACCTCAAGGACCGGTAGCACCTGAGGGTCTTACTGTTTTACAGCTTGTGAAGCAGGGGCGTTACCCTTATCAAAATTGGTTTCGCCAATGGTCGAAAGAAGACGAAGAAAAGGTTCAAAAAGCGCTAGAATCGACAGGGCTAAGTGATTTAGCTGATCGTCAGGTAGACTCTTTATCTGGAGGGCAAAGGCAGCGTGCTTGGATTGCTATGACTCTTGCTCAAGATACGGATATTATCTTGCTTGACGAACCAACAACGTATTTGGATATGACTCATCAAATTGAAATCCTTGATTTGCTGTTTGAATTAAATGAAAAAGAACAGCGAACAATCGTAATGGTTTTACATGATTTAAATTTAGCATGTCGTTATGCTCACCATATTGTAGCACTTCAGGACAAACAAATTTATGCGCAGGGAAAACCTGAAGAAGTGATTACGTGTCAGCTGGTTCGTAATGTGTTTAATATGAATTGTGAAGTAACAGTTGACCCGCTTTTTGGGACACCGCTTTGTATTCCGCACGGCAGAGGAAGATGTGTGGTTCAAAAGGTTGGAGCTGAACTCCAGCATGCTTAATAAAAAAGAACAGCAAGCGTTAGCAGAGAAGTTTAGAGCTACTTTTATACAAACGTCAGCCTATGAGATGAAGATAGCAGATCTTGCTGATGAGCGGAAGATGGAGAGTGCTCTCTCTTTTATTCAAGACAAGATAGAAGCGCCCAACTTAAGAGTGGTCGCTTCTATTTTTGCAAAAAGATTAGGGTTTGTAGCAGCAGGCTGCTTATATGCCTTTTCTGTATGTCAAAAAAGAGTCGACGTGCAGCGCCTTTCTTTACAAGCAGAGTGTGAAGATGATGGGTTATGGTTACCTCAAGTCTATTACCCGGAACAAGCCATTACTCAAGTTGACGTAGCGAATCGAAACGAAGAACGAAAAGAAATAGTGACTGAACTCTTGTCTGAAGGATTTGAGTCAATCTGGAATCCACTTAATCAATATACAGGTATTTCAAAAAGGGTGCTGTGGGAAAATATTGCCGTGTACCTACTTTGGCTATATGACCAATTAAAAAAAGATAATAACGTCAATCAGCTTCAGTTAGAAGATGACTTTACTTATCTTTTCTATGAAGCAGCGGGTAATCAGTTTGGTCAATATGAAGTCAACCCTTTAAGGTGCTATACAAGAGCAAAAAGTCGTCAAACGTGCTGTCTATCCTATCAGCTGGCTGGAAAGAAGAAGTATTGTAAAAGCTGTCCCATTTTATGTCGAGCACAAGACAAGGAGGCGCCAATTTATGGATAAAGAATTTAACGAGAAGTTTGATGCACTTCTAGAAAAATATACGGAGCTCATGGTGGGAGAAACAAATCCAGATTTAAAGGATAAGATTGAGAAGTGGGCTTTGTATACATATATTTCAAAGTCAATGCCACCGTTAATTAAGCATTGGAATCATCAATATCCTGAGGCTAAGCAAGAGATGGTCGAACTAATTAAAGAAATAAAAAGCTTAAACGAAGAGCTTCGTGAAAGCAAAAGCTAAAAGAGGCTGGGACATAAGTAATTCAGTCAATGATAAACCTAAACGATTGAGAGTTCCTCATTTTTAATCGTTTAGGTTTTTTGTTGATTGTGAAAACAATGTTGGAAACAGAGTGGAATAGAACGTTCTTTTTTTGGGAAATTTGTTTTGTTATGTCCCATCCTCTTTTTTGTCTAAATAAATTGCAGAACGGGACAAAAATAAGGTACATATACTAGTAAAGAAAAGACGACAAGTTGCTAGTTGAATGTATCTCTATTTTCAAAAAAATGTTAAAATGTATAATAACTGCTATATTAAACGGTTCGGTGAAGGGTGGAAGCTTTAATATAAGCTCAGAAGATAAAAAATCGGGGGAAATGCTATGGAACAAACGATGCGCAACTTTTTTTTATTTTTATCTCAAAATAAAATGTTAACAAAGTTAGCGAAGCATTATGGCTTACGCTTTGGAGCCGCGCGTTTTGTAGCAGGTGAGACAATTGACGGAGCAGTAGACGTAGTGCGTGAACTAAATGACCAAGGGCTGGATGTTACAATTGATCACTTGGGTGAATTTGTTACAACGGAAGAAGAGGCTGGTTATATGACGGAACATTGTATCCAAGCAATTCGACGCATTCACCAAGAGAAGCTTAGCTCTCAGCTTTCATTAAAGTTAACATCAATGGGCTTAGATATTTCCACAGAGTTAGTGATGAAAAACATGGAATACATCTTGAAGGAAGCAAAACAATATAATGTATTCATTACAATTGATATGGAAGATTACCACCGCTGCGGAAAGACCATTAATATTTTTAAAGAACTTAAAAAGCGCTACGATAATGTTGGTACGGTGCTTCAAGCATACTTATATCGAACAGAGCAGGATATTAAAACCCTGAGTGGATACGCTCCAAACCTAAGACTAGTAAAAGGAGCATATAAGGAATCAGCGGCCGTTGCCTTTCCAGATAAAATTGATGTAGATGATAGTTTTAAGAATCTCATTAAATTACACTTGCTTAATGGTCACTATACAGCAATTGCAACGCATGATGATCAAATTATTGAGTATACAAAGAAGTTAGCAGTCATTCATGATATTCCGCGTGATCAATTTGAGTTTCAAATGTTGTTTGGTATTCGACCCGAGCGTCAAAAGCAGTTAAGGAAAGAAGGATATACGATGCGTGTATATGTACCGTACGGGAAGGATTGGTACGGATATTTTATGAGAAGGCTAGCTGAGCGTCCAGCGAATGTAGCTTTTATTTTAAAGGGCATTGTGAAAAAATAATATTCATGAAAAAGATCGAACAAGACGATACCTCCTTGTTCGATCTATAGCTTAATTATCCTGCATATTTTGTTTTCCATATTGTTGATTTTGAGATGTTTTTTTACCGTGATTATGCACTTCTTGTGTTGGGCCAGCATTTCCTTTAACGCTAGCTGCGCTTACACCTGCTGATGAAGGATCTTTTTTTAAGCGTGACATGGTATCACCTCCTGGGTTTAATATAACCAAAGAAATAAAAAATAGTTGTAAATAATTACGTTCGTATATTGCGAAAATTTAAAAAATGTTTTATAGTAATATCAGAGATTAAAAGTAGCTCTCTTTTTTTTAATTATAAAATGAATGACTATTCATTCAATGTATAGAGGGGGATGTAAGAATGAGCTTTAAAATTAAGAAGGCAGCTGTAATTGGCTCAGGGGTAATGGGATCTGGCATTGCAGCACACTTAGCAAACGCGGGAATCGAAACCTTGCTATTGGATATTGTGCCCAGTGAATTAAATCCGGAAGAAACCAAAAGTGGACTGACGCTAGAAAGTCCACAGGTACGTAATCGAATGAGCTTAACGGCATTAAAAAATTTAGCTAAGCAGAAGCCTGCTCCTTTAATGGCCAAATCACGAGTGGCTTTCATTCAGGCAGGAAATTTAGAAGATGACCTTGAAAAGCTGAGCGATTGTGACTGGATCATTGAAGTGGTGGTTGAAAGATTAGATGTAAAACAACAGCTCTTTGAAAAAGTTGATGCGGTAAGGAAGCCAGGAACTATTATAAGTTCAAACACTTCAGGTATTTCAATTGAAGCAATGGCAAGCGGTCGATCTGATGATTTTAAAACGCACTTCTTAGGAACACATTTCTTTAATCCACCGCGTTATTTAAAGTTATTAGAAGTTATTCCTACTGAAGATACAAAAGAAGAAGTTGTTCAATATATAAAGGATTTTGGTGAAAACATTCTTGGAAAAGGCGTTGTCCTTGCAAAAGATACGCCTAATTTTATTGCAAATCGAATTGGAACCTATGGTTTGCTGGTAACAGTTCAAGAAATGCTTAAAGGTGGCTATAGCGTTGGTGAAGTTGACTCCATTACGGGACCACTCATTGGAAGACCTAAAAGCGCTACGTTCCGAACGCTTGACGTTGTAGGACTTGATACGTTTATTCATGTGGCTAATAACGTCTACGATAAAGTGGATGGAAAAGAAAAAGAGGTTTTTAACATTCCTGCATTTATGAAAATAATGCAGCAAAACGGCTGGCTGGGAAGTAAGTCTGGTCAAGGATTCTTCTTGAAAAAAGGCAAAGAAATTCTAGAGTTAAATCCAGATACTTTACAGTATGAAGAGCGTAAAAAACTTAGAACAGCGTCTGTTGAATTAAGTAAACAAACAAAAGGATTCTCCAATAAAATGAAAGCGCTTCTATATTCGGATGACCGTGCTGGGTCCTTCTTATGGAAAATCATTAGCCCAGTCTTACTTTATTCAGCCCAGTTAAAAGATGAAATTGCAGATGATATTGTGGCTATTGATCAAGCGATGAAGTGGGGATTTGGCTGGGATTATGGTCCATTTGAAACATGGGATGCAATTGGATTCACCTCTGCGATTGAAAAAATGGAGACCGAAGGGTTAGAAATGCCTGACTGGATCAAGGAAATGAAGGAAAGCGGATTTTCTGCATTTTATAAAGAGCTAGATGGACAGAAAATTTATTATGATCGAAACGAATATAAACCAGTTGTGGAAAACAAAAAAATTGTCCATCTATCAGCATTAAAAGCGCAAGATAAAGTCATTAAAAAGAATAGTGGTGCGAGTTTAATTGATTTAGGAGATGATGTGGCGTGCTTGCAGTTCACATCACCAAACAATGCTATTGGTCTAGATATTATTCAGCTGCTAAATGAATCATTAGAGGAAGTGAATCGGAATTACAGAGGTCTAGTGATTGGAAATCAAAGTAAAAACTTCTGCGTGGGTGCGAATCTAGCCATGATTTTAATGGAAGCTCAAGACGATAATTTCTTTGAAATTGAATTTGTTATTCGTCAGTTCCAACAGGCGATGATGAAAGTAAAATATAATGAAAAACCTGTCGTTGCAGCACCGTTTGCGATGACGCTTGGCGGAGGAACAGAGATTTGTTTACCAACTGCTAAAGTTCAGGCATCTGCTGAAACATATATGGGGTTAGTTGAAGTCGGAGTTGGCTTAATTCCAGGTGGAGGTGGAAACAAAGAGCTTTACTTAAAGCAGTTAAAAGGTCTTCCAAATGATGTGACCTTAGATTTGCAGCAAATTGCAAATAAAACGTTTGAAACGATTGCCACAGCTAAAGTCTCTAGTTCTGCTCTTCATGCAAGAGAGCTAAATTTCTTAAATCACCAAGATGGCATCACCTCAAACCAAGACCATTTGCTTCATGAAGCAAAGCAGTCTGTTCTGTCATTATCTCAGGCCGGTTATAAGCCACCGATTCGTGAAAAAGTGCCGGTCGTTGGTGAAACGGGATATGCAACTTTATTGTTAGGAGCTCAATCAATGAAGTATTCAGGCTTCATTTCTGATCATGATTATGAAATTGCGAAGAAATTAGCGTTTGTTATTGCTGGCGGACGCGTACCTTATGGAACAAAAGTAGACGAAGATTATTTACTAGATTTAGAGAGAGAAGCATTCTTGAGCTTAGTGGGAGAGATGAAGTCTCAACAACGTATGCAACATATGCTAGTAAAAGGGAAACCATTGCGTAACTAAGGGGGAGAAGGAATGAGAGAAGCGGTAATTGTAGCCGGTGCTAGAACACCGGTTGGAAAAGCGAAAAAAGGTACGCTTGCTACGGTTCGTCCTGATGATTTAGGTGCAATTACGGTAAAGGAAACGCTGAGAAGAGCAGGAGGCTATGAAGGACCAATTGACGATTTAATTATTGGCTGTGCCATGCCAGAAGCCGAACAAGGCTTGAACATGGCTCGTAATATCGGAGCGTTAGCGGGACTTTCATATACCGTTCCAGCGATTACAATTAATCGTTATTGCTCTTCAGGGTTACAGAGTATTGCCTATGGAGCAGAGCGCATTATGTTAGGGCAGGCCAAGACGGTATTGGCTGGAGGAGCCGAGTCTATGAGCATGGTTCCGATGTTTGGAAATGTGGCTCGCCCGAATGTACAGCTGGTAGAAAATGCACCTGAATATTACATGGGAATGGGGCATACAGCTGAGCAAGTTGCGCTGAAATATGGCATTTCACGTGAAGACCAAGATGCATTTGCTGTAAGAAGTCATCAAAAAGCAGCTAAAGCTCTTCAAGAAGGCAAGTTTAAAGATGAAATTGTACCTGTTGAAGTGACGATGAGAAGGTTAAATAGTCAAAATAAAATGGAAGAAAATAAGGTTGTTTTTTCACAAGATGAAGGAGTGCGTGAAGGGACAACAGCAGCAATTTTAAGCAAGTTACGACCTGCATTTTCTATGACGGGTTCGGTAACGGCAGGGAATTCATCGCAAACAAGTGATGGAGCTGCTACCGTAATGCTAATGGACCGTGAACAAGCAGATGCAGAAGGTTTGCGTCCGCTAGCAAAGTTTCGTTCGTTTGCAGTTGGTGGCGTTCCACCAGAAGTGATGGGAATTGGTCCAATAGCAGCTATTCCAAAAGCATTAAAGCTAGCGGGACTTGAACTTTCAGATATTGGACTATTTGAGTTAAACGAGGCCTTTGCATCTCAAGCGTTAGGGGTTATTCGTGAATTGAACATTGACGAAGATCGTGTGAATGTTAACGGTGGAGCAATTGCTCTGGGCCATCCACTTGGCTGCACCGGCACAAAATTAACGCTCAGTTTATTGCATGAAATGAAGAGAAGAAATGAACAATTTGGCGTTGTAACGATGTGTATTGGTGGCGGGATGGGCGCTGCTGGTGTATTTGAATTATTAGCTTAATGAAATAAGGGGGATATGGAGATGGCAAACCAAACGGAACAAACAATTAAAGGTGGTAGCTTTTTAATTAACGATCTTTCAGCAGAGCGAGTATATACACCAGAGGATTTCACGAGTGAACATAAAATGATTGCCAAAACAACGGATGAATACGTTGAGAACGAAGTAATACCGCAAGTAGAATTTTTAGAAAAGCATGAGTTTGATCGCTCAGTAAAGCTATTAAAGCAAGCCGGTGACCTTGGATTACTAGGAGCTGATGTTCCAGAAGAGTATGGAGGTCTTGGATTAGATAAGATTGCATCGGCATTAATTGCTGAAAAAATGTCGCGTGCAGGCGGATTTTCTATCACACACGGTGCACATGTTGGAATCGGTTCTCTTCCGATTGTGTTGTTCGGAACAGAGGAGCAAAAGCAAAAGTATCTACCAGATTTAGCAACTGGAGGTAAGATTGCCGCGTATGCGTTAACAGAGCCAGGATCAGGTTCAGATGCATTGGGAGCGAAAACAGTCGCTCGTCTAAATGCAGAAGGTACTCACTACGTGTTAAATGGTGAAAAACAATGGATTACAAACGCTGGTTTTGCTGATGTATTTGTTGTGTATGCGAAAATAGATGGAGAGCAGTTCTCAGCGTTTATCGTTGAACGTGACTATGCGGGTGTATCTGTTGGTCCTGAAGAAAAGAAAATGGGTATTAAGAGCTCTTCAACGCGTACCCTTATTTTAGAAGATGCACATGTACCAAAAGAAAACGTACTTGGACAAATTGGAAAAGGTCATATCATCGCGTTTAATATCTTAAATATCGGTCGCTATAAGCTAGGTGTAGGGGCAGTAGGAGCTGGTAAGCGTGCGGTAGAATTAACTTCTGAATACGTGAATCAACGCCAACAGTTTAAGACACCGATTGCAAAATTTTCGTTAACACAAGAAAAGATTGCAACCATGGCATCGAAATTATATGCTTCTGAAAGCTCTGTTTATCGTACGGTTGGTCTCTTTGAAGACAGAATGGGTCAGCTATCGGAAGAGCAACAAAAAGATGGAAAAGAAATTGCTGCCTCAATTGCAGAGTATGCCATTGAGTGTTCGTTAAATAAAGTATTTGCAACGGAAGTGCTAGATTATTTAGTAGACGAGGGAGTTCAGCTTCATGGTGGCTATGGCTTTATGAGCGAATATGAAATTGAGCGCTTGTACCGTGATTCTCGAATCAACCGTATTTTTGAAGGAACAAATGAAATCAATCGTTTATTGGTGCCAGGAACGTACTTACGCAAAGCCTTAAAAGGTGAGCTTCCATTGTTACAAAAAGCTCAGTCACTACAGGAAGAGCTTATGATGCTAATGCCTGAAGAAGCTGGAGAAGGCGCATTAGATCAATCTAAACTATTAGTTCGTAATGGTAAAAAAATTGCGCTATTACTACTTGGTCTAGCAGCTCAAAAGTATGGTAAAAAACTTGAGGGTGAACAAGAGGTGTTAGTTAATATTTCTGACATGATAAGCAACGTATATGCAATGGAATCTGCTGTATTACGTACGGAAAAAGCAATTTTGAAAAATGGAGAAGAAAAAAATCAGCTTAAAGTCAACTATACAAAAGTATTCTGCCAAGAAGCATTTAATAAAATTGAAGCGGATGCAAAAGAAACGCTTATTGCTGTAGAAGAAGGAGATACGCTACGTATGATGCTCTCGTCATTACGAAAGCTAACTCGTCACACGCCGGTCAACGTTATTGTTGTTAAGCGAGAAATTGCAAAGGTTGTATTGGAAGAAGAGCGCTTTATTGTGTAATTTTAAAGTATGTAATAGAGAGCTGTGTAAAGGGAAAGTATGAGTATTCTCCTTTACACAGCTTTTCTTTGTTTAACTGCAAACTAAAATAGGTAAATTAAAGTTGGATGTGTTAAAATACGAAAAAGCGAAGAAAAAGGAGGCGAAATAATGAGCGTATTATTCTATTCATATCCTAAATGTGGTACATGTCGAAAAGCAAAACAATGGCTAGATCAAAATGGTGTGGCGTATGAAGAAATTCATATTATCGAAAATCCACCAACGAAAGAGCAGCTAACGAGCTATTATCAAAATAGTGGCTTGCCGCTAAAGAAATTCTTTAATACAAGCGGAAAGAAGTATCGTGAGCTAGGTCTGAAAGACAAAGTTGCAACAGCAAGTGATGAGGAATTACTTGAAATCCTTTCATCTGACGGGATGTTAATCAAGCGCCCGTTATTAACTGACGGTGATAAAGTAACGGTAGGGTTTAAAGAAGAAGAATTTGACACAACGTGGAAATAAATTTAAAATTCCGTGCGGATTCAAATAGAAAAAACCTGTTGTTTACGTTACACTGATAAGAGGTAGTCGTTGCTATTCATTAGCGGCATACATAATTTATTGGAGGGATTAAGATGAGTACACCAAAAGAGTTGCGTTATTCAGAAGAGCATGAGTGGGTAAAAAGCGAAGGAGAAGTTTGCCGGGTAGGAATTACACACTTTGCACAATCTGAACTTGGTGACATTGTATTTGTTGAGCTTCCAGAAGTTGGCGATAAAGTTGAAGCAGACGAGCCGTTTGGTAGCGTAGAATCTGTGAAAACAGTATCAGAGCTATATGCACCAATTAGCGGTGAGGTTGTAGAAGTAAACGAAGAATTAAGCGATAATCCTGAGTTTGTAAACGAGTCTCCATATGAAAAAGCATGGATGGTTGTAATTAAGCCTGCTGATTCGGCAGATGTTGAGAAGCTTATGACAGCTGAACAATACGATGAAATGATTAACGAAGGTTAATTGACTTCATCTTAAGACATTTCACTTAGTATATCCATAATTTGTCTTCATGGACCTATAACAAAAAGGGCACTCTATTTAGTAAACAAGCTAAAGGGGTGTCTTTTTATGTTCGAACATAAAAAAGTTGACATAACGGATCGAATTACAGCAAAATTTCATGAAAATGGTATGCAATTGTATGTAGATAAACAATCAATTGGCCATGTGAATTATGGTGCAACGGGTAATCAATATAATTTAGAGTCAGGTTACACGCAAGAAAATAACAAGATTTATCAGTATGCTGACGTCCAGGCTGGAGCTACACAAAAGTATACGGACTGCGATTCAGAAGAGGGTTGGTGCTAAATTTAGCATGAAACCTCTGAGTGCAAGACTGATGGCGCCAACCACATAAGGTTTGGCGCCATCAGTCTAAGATGATCGAAAATAGTCTATTTTTTCAATAAAAAACAATTCATATATGTTCTTTTTACAGCAAAATCTTTTAAAAAACAGGGGAACTGTGTTACATTAACGAATATTGTATAGCATAAAGGAATAACGTTACTATACAACTGATAATCATAGGTGATGACGATGCGTTTAATAGAAATTGAAAAAGTAATTATTGTAGAAGGTAAGTCTGACAAAAAGCGAATCGAAAGTATTATTAATGAACCGATTGAGATTATTTGTACAAATGGAACCATCAGCTTGTCAAAGCTAGATGAGATTATCGATTCCACGTATGATAAAGATGTGTATATCTTGGTTGACTCAGATGATTCCGGCAATAAATTACGGAAACAGTTTAAAAAAGAACTTCCGGAAGCGGAGCACCTTTATATCGATAAAATGTATCGTGAGGTAGCGGCGGCCCCAAGAAATCATATTGCTACGGTACTTTTAAGTGCTAATATAGATGTTAACGCAGAATTTTTAATATAGAAGGATGAGTAACATGGAAGAGTGGACAGAGGAACAGCTAGACGAAAAGCTAAATAAAGACGAGCGTACGGTTATTTTTTTCCATACACCCCTTTGTGGAACGTGCCAACTAGCTAAAAAAATGTTAACAGTAGTAGAAGCGATTATTCCAGACTTAACAATCGGAATGAGTAATTTAAACTATATGCCTGCTAAAGCGTCTTTGCTCGAAATTGAAAGTGTTCCATGCCTAATTGAATATAGAAATGGCGAAGTGAAGCAGAAGCTGTATGCTTTTCACTCTGTTGAATATGTAATGGAACGTCTTAGTTAAACAAACATTTGTTTAAGGGTGTGCATGGGATTATTATCCTATGCGCATTTTTTGTTGACACCCTTTCTGACACATGCTAGAATCACAAACATAAATAAATGAATATTTGATGAAAACAAAATAATTTCAATAATTTGTCGTTAACTCTTATCAAGAGAGGTGGAGGGACTGTGCCCTATGAAACCCGGCAACCGTCAGACTAACTGAAATGGTGCCAATTCCTGCAAAGCATAAGCTTTGAAAGATGAGAGAAAGGATTTTATCAAAAACCTTTCTGCTCACGTGTAGAAAGGTTTTTTTATTTTCTAAAAGCAAGGACACACTAAGCAGACAGAGCAAGTCAACAAAGAAGGTGAAGAAGATGATTACGTTACAAGATGTAACGAAAATATATGATGCTAAAAGTGGGAAAGTCACGGCCGTTGATCAGGTTAATTTATCAGTGGCAAAAGGTGAAATCTTCGGCATCATTGGATATAGTGGAGCAGGGAAAAGCTCTCTTATTCGCTTATTAAATGGTTTAGAAACACCTACTTCTGGAACAGTAGAAGTAGCAGGAAATCAAATTGGGAAAATTAAAGGTGCTAAGCTTAGACAAGCTCGCCAAGAAATTAGCATGATTTTTCAGCATTTTAATTTACTTTGGTCTCGTACCGTGCAAGAAAACATTGCGTTTCCACTTGAAATTGCCGGTGTTCCAAAAAACAAACGAGCAGAACGTGTAAACGAGCTCATTAAACTAGTTGGATTAGAAGGTAGAGAAAATGCCTACCCATCTCAGCTGAGCGGCGGGCAAAAACAGCGTGTAGGAATTGCAAGAGCGTTAGCTAATAACCCAAAAGTCTTATTATGTGACGAAGCAACATCGGCACTTGATCCACAAACAACAGATTCGATCTTGGATTTGCTAGTTGATATTAATGAAAAGCTAGGTTTAACGATTGTCTTAATCACGCATGAAATGCACGTAATCCGTAAAATTTGTCATCGTGTAGCTGTGATGGAAAATGGAAAAGTAGTCGAACAAGGAGAAGTACTTGAAGTATTCCGTAAACCACAGCAAAATATTACAAAGCGATTTGTACAGCAAATTTCAGAGCCAGAAGAAACGTTTGAGACAGTGGAGCAGGTGAAGGAACTTTATCCAAGCGGTCGAATTGTTCAGCTCACATTTGTAGGTGGAAAAGCGGAGCAACCGCTCATTACGAGCATTTTAAAAGCATTTGATGTCACGATTAACATCTTACAAGGGAAAGTTTCTTATACACAAACGGGCTCTTATGGAACCTTATTTATTCATTTAGATGGTGAAGAAGCAGAGGTTAATAAAGTAATTGAGTACATCCGTGAACAACAGGTAGAAATTGAGGTGATGACGGATGCTAACTGAATTATTCCCAAACGTAACGTATGATAAATTTAGTGCAGCAACGATTGAAACACTTTATATGACAAGTATCTCAGTTGTTGCCACGTTTATATTAGGAATTGTGCTAGGCTTACTTCTATTTTTAACAGGCAAAGGTCAGCTTTGGGAAAACCGCTTCGTTAATATTATTATAGGAGCTTTTGTAAACATCTTTCGATCCATTCCATTTATCATCTTACTAATTTTGCTCATTCCGTTTACAAAAGCAATTGTGGGAACAATGCTAGGAGCAGAAGCAGCTTTGCCAGCTCTTATTGTTGGAGCCGCACCATTTTACGCGCGTATGGTTGAAATCGGCCTTCGCGAAATTGATAAAGGTGTGATTGAAGCAGCAAAATCGATGGGAGCGAAAACAAGCACAATTATCTTTAAAGTGCTGCTTCCAGAATCAATGCCTGCTTTAATTTCTGGTTTGACGGTTACAGCAATCGCACTCATTGGCTATACAGCAATGGCTGGAGCGGTTGGAGCTGGTGGTTTAGGAAACTTAGCATATTTAGAAGGCTTCCAGCGAAATAATAGTGATGTAACCCTTGTTGCGACAGTTTTAATTTTAGTGATTGTATTTATTATCCAGTTTATTGGTGATTTTATCACGTCTAAAATTGATAAACGATAAGAGGAGGAAATATATTATGAAAAAATGGGTTTCAACATTTGCTTTATCATCTGCTTTAGTTTTAGGTTTAGCTGCTTGTGGTTCATCTGGAGGCAGTGGGTCAGATTCATCAGAAGACGAAAAGAAAATTGTGGTGGGGGCGTCAAACATTCCTCACGCTGAAATTTTAGAAGAAGCAAAGCCATTGTTAGAGGAAAAAGGAATTGAGTTAGACATTAAACCATTCCAAGATTATATTTTACCTAACACAGCACTAGATGGAAAAGAAATTGATGCGAACTACTTCCAACATATTCCTTATCTAGAATCTGTATTAGAAGAAAACCCAAATTATGATTTTGTAAGTGCAGGAGCTATTCATATCGAACCAATCGGTATCTACTCTAAAAAGTACAAGTCATTAAAAGACCTTCCGAAAAACGGTACGGTAATTATGCGTGATGCAGTAGCAGAACAAGGTCGTATTCTTTCAATTTTTGAAAAAGAAGGCGTAATTAAGTTAAAAGAAGGCGTTAAAAAGCAAGATGCAACGCTTGATGATATTGTAGAAAACCCTAAAAACTTAACGTTTAAAGCAGACGTTGAAGGTGGTTTATTACCTCAAGTGTATAACAACAATGAAGGCGATGCGGTTGTTATTAACGCAAACTATGCGTTAGATGCTGGTTTAGACCCTGTTAAAGATCCAATCGCTGTAGAATCAAAAGAAAACAATCCATATGCAAACATTATCACAGTTCGTAAAGGTGATGAAAACAAAGAAGAAGTAAAAGCGTTAGTAGAAGTACTTCACTCAAAAGAAATTCAAGACTTCATCGAAGAGAAGTATAAAGGCGCAGTGCTTCCTGTAAACGAATAAACAGATTAAAATCGACTAGGTTTAGGCTTGGTCGATTTTTTCTATTTTTAGCGTTAAGTATAACTCCGATTTGTATCATCCATACTAATGATGAAAACTATGACGAATGGAGTTGGCAAGAGGGATGCAACAAGAAACAAGTCATTCAACAGAGCAGGCACTTCATAATTATAAGGTAGGAATGGGAACATTCAGTGAAAAGCTTCCACGATTGACTGAAACGTTCAACACTTTCACAGAGGCTTGTTTTGAAGAAGGGTCTGTTTCTAAAAAAGACAAGCAGCTGATTGCATTAGGAATTAGCGTTGTAGCTCAAAATGAATATTGCATGATTTATCATACAAAAGGTTGCTTAGATAACGGAGCAACTGAGCAAGAGATTTTAGAAGCTTGTGGCGTTTCGGCAGCATTTGGTGGCGGAGCAGCGATGAGTCAATCTGTCACGTTAGTGCAGGAATGCGTGCAGGAATTAAAACGTCAAACACACTAAAATAAATGATAAGCAGACGTTGCTTTAAAGGTTGGTTACGCCTATGAAAGCAACGTTTTTTATACGGGTAAAATATGTATACATATAAGAACAAAGCGTTTATCTCAAAAGGTTGCTATAAGTTTTCATTTGTTATAAGATTGTAATGAGAATAAAATGAGAATAATTAAAAAGATATAGGTATATCTGATTTTAGTATATACATCTATAACTGGAGGTTTTAGTATGGCAGGTTCAACTTTAATCATTAAAGATCTTCATGTTTCAATTGAAGGCAAAGAGATTTTAAAAGGTGTTAACTTAGAAGTTAAAGGCGGAGAGATTCATGCAATCATGGGTCCAAACGGTACAGGTAAATCCACTTTATCTTCAGCAATTATGGGGCACCCTAAATATGAAGTAACACAAGGTAGCATTACACTTGATGGTGAAGACGTACTTGAAATGGAAGTGGACGAGCGTGCGCGTGCAGGTCTGTTCCTTGCAATGCAATACCCAAGTGAAATTAGCGGCGTAACAAATGCAGACTTCTTACGTTCATCAATTAATGCGCGTCGTGAAGAAGGCGATGAAATTTCACTAATGAAGTTTATCCGTCAACTAGATAAAAACATGGACTTCTTAGAAATGGATCAAGATATGGCACAACGTTATTTAAATGAAGGTTTCTCTGGTGGAGAGAAAAAGCGTAACGAAATCCTTCAACTAATGATGTTAAAACCTGCTATTGCAATCCTTGATGAGATTGATTCAGGTTTAGATATCGATGCGTTAAAAGTAGTATCAAAAGGAATCAACGAGCTACGTGGTAGCGATTTTGGTTGCTTAATGATTACTCACTACCAACGCCTATTAAACTACATTACACCAGACCATGTTCACGTTATGATGCAAGGTCGCGTTGTGAAATCAGGCGGTCCTGAATTAGCTCAGCGCTTAGAAGCAGAAGGCTATGACTGGATTAAGAAAGAATTAGGTATTGAAGACGAAACTGTAGGGCAAGAAGCATAAGCATTAGGAGGATTTCTATGACTATTGATACAAAATTACCATTTGATCAAGCGTACGTTCGCAGTTTTTCTGAAAAAGCTGCTGAGCCGAAATGGTTGTTAGATCTTCGTTTACAAGCTCTTGCGAAAGCAGAAGATCTTCCACTACCAAAACCAGATAAAACAAATATTACAAAGTGGAACTTTACAGATTTCTCAAAGCATGATGCTGAAGCAAAAGCAATTTCTTCAATTGACGAGCTTCCTGAGTCTGTAAGAGCACTTATTGATACAGAAGCGGTTAAAAACTTATACGTTCAGCGTGACCAAACAGCTGCATATGCAACGTTAACAGATGAGTTAAAAGAGCAAGGAGTTATCTTTACTGATATCCAAACAGCTGCAAAAGACCACGAAGAGCTTGTACAAAAGTACTTCATGAAAGACGGTGTAAAAGTGGATGAGCATCGCTTAACGGCTCTTCACGCTGCACTGCTTAACGGTGGCGTATTTGTTTACGTTCCAAAAAACGTTGAAGTAAAAGAACCACTTCAAGCTGTTTTCGTACGTGAAGATGAAGAAGCAGCACTTTTCAACCATGTTATTGTGGTTGCAGAAGATAATAGCTCTGTTACGTATGTAGAAAACTACATTGCTACTTCTGAAGAGTCAAACGGTGTAGTAAACGTTGTGACAGAAGTATTTGCAAATAACAATGCAAAAGTAACGTTCGGTGCGGTAGACTACCTTGCCAAAGGAACAACTAGCTACGTAAATCGCCGTGGTGTTGCTGGTAAAGACGGTCGCATCGAGTGGGCATTAGGCTTAATGAGTGAAGGAAACACAGTTTCTGAAAACATCACATACCTAATGGGCGATGGTTCATACGGTGATACGAAAACAGTTACAGTAGGTCGCGGTGAGCAAAAGCAAAACTTAACGACGAGTATTATTCACTTCGGTAAGCATTCTGAAGGTTACATCTTAAAACATGGTGTAATGAAAGATAGCGCGTCTTCAATCTTTAACGGAATTGGTAAAATTGAACACGGTGCATCTAAATCAAATGCAGAGCAAGAGTCTCGCGTATTAATGCTAAGCGAAAAAGCTCGTGGAGATGCTAACCCAATCTTATTAATTGATGAAGATGATGTAACGGCAGGACATGCAGCTTCTGTAGGTCGCGTAGATCCATTACAGCTTTATTATTTAATGAGCCGTGGTATTCCACAAGTTGAAGCTGAGCGCTTAGTTATTCATGGGTTCTTAGCTCCAGTTGTAAATGAGCTTCCGGTTGAAACGGTGAAAAAACAGTTAACGGAGTTAATTGAAAGGAAAGTTCGATAATGAACGTTTCTGATATTCGCAAACAGTTTCCGATTTTAGACCAAGAAGTAAATGGACACCCGCTTGTTTACTTAGATAGCGCTGCTACTTCTCAAAAGCCAATCCAAGTGATTGAAGCACTGAATAAGTACTACAGAGAATACAACTCAAACGTACACAGAGGTGTTCATACACTAGGTACAATGGCTACGGATGGCTATGAAGGTGCTCGTGAAAAAGTAAGAAAGTTCATTAATGCGAAATCAACAGAAGAAATTATCTTTACGCGTGGAACAACTACAGCGTTAAATATTGTTGCTGCTAGCTACGGACGTGCCAACTTGCAGCCTGGTGATGAAATTGTGATTACGTATATGGAGCATCACAGTAACATCATTCCATGGCAGCAAGTTGCAAAAGCAACAGGAGCAACATTAAAATATATTGATCTTACAGAAGATCATGCTCTTTCATTAGAAACGGTTAAAGAAACGATTACGCCAGATACAAAAATTGTTTCGGTTATGCACGTTTCTAACGTATTGGGCGCAATCAATCCGGTAAAAGAAATTGCGAAAATTGCTCACCAACACGGAGCAATCATGGTTGTAGATGGTGCACAAAGTACGCCTCATATGAAAGTTGACGTACAGGACTTAGACTGCGACTTCTTTGCGTTTTCTGGTCATAAAATGTGCGGCCCAACAGGTATTGGCGTACTGTATGGAAAAAAAGAATTATTAGAAAAGATGGAGCCGGTTGAATTTGGAGGCGAAATGATTGATTTCGTTAACCTATACGATTCAACGTGGAAAGAGCTTCCTTGGAAATTCGAAGGTGGAACGCCTATTATTGCAGGTGCAATTGGATTAGGTGCCGCTATTGATTTTCTAGAGGAAGTGGGCTTGGATAATATTCTTGCTCATGAGCATAAATTAGCAAATTACGCACTAGACCGTCTTTCAGAAGTAGAAGGCATTACCATCTACGGACCAAAAGAGCGTGCTGGCGTCGTGACGTTTAATCTTGATGATGTTCATCCGCATGACGTAGCAACTGTTCTTGATGCTGAGGGAGTTGCTGTACGCGCAGGGCATCATTGTGCACAGCCGTTAATGAAATATTTAAATGTATCTTCAACTGCACGTGCAAGTTTCTACTTGTATAATACAGAAGAAGAAATCGATCAATTAGTGTCATCACTAATTAAAACGAAGGAGTATTTCACAAATGTCTTTTAACAATTTAGATACTCTTTATCGTCAAGTGATTATGGATCATTATAAAAACCCTCGAAATCGTGGGTCTTTAGAAGAAGATACGGTTCAAATTCAAATGAATAATCCAACGTGTGGTGACCGTATTGAACTATCACTTAAAGTAGAAGATGACAAAGTAACGGATGCAAAGTTTGAAGGAGAAGGCTGTTCAATCTCTATGTCATCTGCTTCAATGATGACACAGGCAATTAAAGGGCAAGAGATTGAAACAGCTCTTGAACTTGCGAACATCTTCTCAGATATGATGCAAGGAAAAGAGTATGATGATAGTATAGACTTAGGAGACATTGAAGCACTTCAAGGTGTTTCAAAGTTTCCAGCACGTATTAAATGTGCAACATTAGCGTGGAAAGCGATGGAAAAAGGCCTAAAAGAACAGAATTAAGTCCTGTTAGGCCTTTGTTCATTCCCAATCCTATCAAGTAGGGGGTAATAACAAATGGCAAAAAAGATGCCGGAAATCGGCGATTATAAATACGGGTTCTCGGATAAGGACGTTTCTATTTTCCGTTCTGAAAGAGGATTAACAAAAGAAATTGTAGAAGAAATTTCTCGCATGAAAGATGAGCCACAGTGGATGCTTGACTTCCGCTTAAAATCACTTGAGCATTTTTACAGCATGCCAATGCCACAGTGGGGCGGCGATATGTCTAGCCTGAACTTTGATGAAATTACGTACTATGTAAAGCCTTCAGAGAAGTCAGAGCGCTCTTGGGATGAGGTTCCTGAAGAGATTAAACAAACGTTTGATAAGCTTGGTATTCCAGAAGCGGAGCAAAAATACCTAGCTGGTGTATCTGCTCAGTACGAATCTGAAGTTGTATATCACAACATGAAAGAAGACCTTGAAGCACAAGGAATCGTATTTAAAGACACAGATACTGCATTAAAGGAAAACGAAGAGATTTTCCGTGAGCACTGGGCGAAAGTAATTCCGCCAACTGACAACAAATTTGCTGCGTTAAACTCAGCTGTTTGGTCTGGTGGTTCATTTATCTACGTCCCAAAAGGTATCAAAGTAGATACGCCACTTCAAGCATACTTCCGTATTAACTCTGAGAACATGGGTCAATTCGAACGTACGCTAATCATCGTAGATGAAGGTGCACACGTACACTACGTAGAAGGCTGTACAGCGCCGGTTTATACTACAAACTCTCTGCACAGTGCTGTTGTAGAAATCATCATTAAAAAAGACGCATACTGCCGTTATACAACGATTCAAAACTGGGCGAATAACGTATACAACCTAGTAACGAAGCGAGCTGTATGTGAAGCGAATGCAACAATGGAATGGGTTGATGGAAACATCGGTTCTAAATTAACAATGAAATACCCAGCTGTTATCCTAAAAGGTGAAGGCGCACGTGGTATGACATTATCCATTGCATTAGCGGGTAAAGGCCAACACCAAGATGCGGGTGCGAAAATGATTCACTTAGCACCAAATACGTCTTCTACAATTGTTTCGAAATCTATTTCGAAGCAAGGCGGTAAAGTAACGTACCGTGGTATCGTTCACTTTGGTCGCAAAGCTGAAGGTGCTCGTTCAAACATCGAGTGTGATACGTTAATTATGGATAATCAATCAACATCTGATACAATTCCATACAACGAAATTTACAACGATAACATCTCTTTAGAGCACGAAGCGAAAGTTTCAAAAGTATCTGAAGAGCAGTTATTCTATCTAATGAGCCGCGGTATTTCTGAAGAAGAAGCAACAGAAATGATCGTAATGGGCTTCATCGAACCATTTACAAAAGAACTTCCAATGGAGTATGCGGTAGAAATGAACCGTCTAATCAAGTTTGAGATGGAAGGATCTATCGGGTAATAAATGATTTTTTTAAACTCGCTTGTATATACAAGCGAGTTTTTTTCATGAGTTTGTATTAAAATAATAGGTGCACAGTTTGATACATATTGGAGGGATTTTGTGATATACGTAGGCGTAACAGGGTGGGGAGATCATTCATCTTTATATGAAACGGGCGTGCCTGCGCGAGATAAGCTCGCTGTATACGCAGGTCACTTTCCAACAGTTGAAGTAGATGCATCTTTTTATGCTATTCAGCCTAAAACAACGGTCGAAAAGTGGGTAGCAGATACCCCCGATTCGTTTCAATTCGTTGTCAAAGCTTATCAGGGTATGACAGGGCATATGCGGAATGAAATACCGTTTGATAGCAAAGACGAGATGTTTGATGCATTTATGGATTCTGTGACTCCTTACGTAAAAGCGAATAAACTTGCAATGATTTTGTTCCAAATGCCGCCCTGGTTTAATTGTACGAAAGAAAATGTTAATTATTTGCGATACAGCCGTGAAAAATTCGGTGATTTACCCGTTACGTTAGAGTTTCGTAACCAGTCTTGGTTTACGCCACAGTGGCATGATAAGACACTTATGTTTATGGAAAAAGAGAAATGGATTCACGGCATTTGTGATGAGCCACAAGCAGGTGAAGGGTCTGTGCCGACCGTTTTACATCCTACGAGTGCTGAGAAAACGCTGATTCGATTTCATGGTCGAAACGTTCACGGTTGGAATAAAAGTGGAGACCCTAACTGGCGTAAAATTCGCTTTTTGTATCGTTATAATCACCAAGAATTACTTGAATGGAAGCATCGTATTGAAGAATTAAAGCAGCAGACGAAAGATATTTACATCGTTTTTAACAACAATTCAGGCGGAGACGCGGTTGATAATGCTAAGGAATTAATTCATTTGCTTGACATTCGGTATACCGATTTGGCACCTAAACAGTTAAATTTATTTGATTGACTGCTAAAACAGATTGATGAGCGCATACCGTCTTAAACAATTAAGTTAGAAACAAAGTATGTGCTTTATTGTATAATTATAAAAAAACGCCCTAAAGCTCACTCTTTTTGAAAATCATCATACCTTGATTAAGAAAGGAGTGGGGAATTTGATTACATTAGAACCTGTTGTTATTAATGGTCATACGTTCAATGCGGTTACCGTACTGCTTCCAAAAACAACGCTTTTAACAGTCTCTTCCGATAAAGGATATATTATGTGTGGAGCATTAGACGTTGGCCTTTTAAATGAAAAGCTGGTCAGTAGACAAATCATTGCCGGAAGAGCAGTTGGCGTTCGAACAATTGAAGATCTTTTAAATGCACCTTTAGAGTCTGTTACTGTGGAAGCAGAAAGTTTAGGCATTCATCCAGGTATGATAGGGCGCGAAGCTTTATTAAAAATGGTATAGTTAGGAATAAAGTCCTTTATATTCAAATTTTGTCTAAAAGGATTCAATGGAGAGGTAGTAAATGCTCTACCTCTTTTATAGCGATTATAAAATAATAGATAGTTAGGGAGTTACTATGAAATTAGTTGCAATTCAATCATTGAGCCCAGGTGCATGTTTAGCAAAACCAATATTAGATGAAGCAGGAAAAACGCTAATTAATACAGGCATACCTTTGACAGAGACTATTATTAATCGTTTACAGCAGCGAGGTGTTACGTTTGTATACATAGGTGATAAACGAACAAATGATATTGTTGTAAATTCTACTTCTACCATCCCATTTTCACTTCGGAAAAAGGCAATGGAATCAGTGGAAGATGTCTTTCACTCTCTTCAAAAAAAGCATGAAAAAACGCGTGTTGCACTTTTAGAACAATCGGTTCGTGAAGTACATAAGGTTGGCAATCAATTAGTAGATGAGATTATGAATAATAATGATGTATTGTCATTGTTAACGGATGTATATATATACGATAACTATGTATTTTCTCATTCTGTGAACGTGACGCTTTATGCCCTTTCACTCGGAAAAGAAATAGGATTAACTCAGCCTGTTCTAGAGAAGCTAGGTGCAGGAGCTATGCTACATGATGTAGGGAAAATGTTAATTCCCCAAGATATTCTAAACAAGCCCGGAAGATTAACGGATGAAGAATTTAAGTTAATGAAAAAGCATACTACATACGGGTACGAATTATTGCGAAGTACTCCTAATGTCTCTGCGCTCTCCGCCTCTTGCGCATATCAGCATCATGAAAGATTGGATGGATCAGGGTATCCATTAGGAATTAAAGAAGAGCGAATTCATTTATTTAGTAAAATTATCGCAATTGCGGATGTGTACGATGCCGTGACGTCAAATCGCGTGTATAGAAGCGCTCTTCTCCCTCACGAGGGGCTAGAGATTTTGTATGCGGGTGCAGGAAGTCAGTTTGATAAAGATATGATTAGCGCTTTCAGAAGGGCAATTGCTGTTTATCCTATTGGTCTTTTTGTAACGCTGAATGACCAAAGAAAAGGCATAGTAAGTAAGCAAAATAAAGGCCTAAGTGATCGACCTTACATTCTTATTCAAGAAGAAGGAGGCAGGGTTTTAGATAAACCTTATGAAATTGATTTAAAAGAAAGTCCTACATTAATAATTATCAGCAACGATTTAAAACAAACATAGAAAACTTTTAGAAAATAGCGTTAGCCCTCCTTGTTTATGCATACATATAGCTTGTAAGGAGGGATTTTTTTGATTAGGGTTCGCCGAAGAGTATTGAAAAAGGGACCTATACCATTTCGCTATGTTGTACTACTAACAATTGTTTTTTTTCTGCTTTCTACTGGAGCGGGAATATGGTTAATTAATAGAGGAATTGAACCAACCTTAATGAAATATGCAGAAGCCCAGACTAAAGAGATTGCAACGCTTGTTATTAATAAGGCCGTTAATAAACAAGTGGTAGACCAACTTGATGTGAACGATATTATTAAGACAGAAAGTACGCCGGATGGGCAGGTAGCCAAGATTGATACGGCAGTCGTAAATCGTATTAGAGCTCAAACGACATCTTTAGTCCAGGCTAATTTACGAGAAGCTGAAAAAGGAAATTTAGAAGAATTAGAGATTCCAACGGATATTAATATTGAACCAGATGAAAAGCTCAGGCAGCGAGGAATTGTCTATCAAGTTCCATTAGGGCAAGCTACAAACAATGCCTTACTAGGAAATCTAGGACCTTTAATCCCGGTTAAATTTCATGCAATTGGTGATGTGCAATCAGACGTTGTACGGAAAATAGAGGAATACGGAATTAACGGTGCTTTTTTAGAAATTTCAATTGAAGTTCAGGTTAACGTTCAGGTGATTATTCCCTTTGCTACAAAACAGACAACCGTTCAAGCGACAGTGCCTGTAGGGATGGCGATGATTCCAGGGAACGTACCGGATTATTTTAACGGTGGCACTAACTCAGCCTCTCCATCTATTGAACTAAAGAAGAAATAGCCGGTTGATAACTTTATACTTTACCGATATAATGTACTAGATATAATTATATACCATCACCTTATCAGATCGATGAGGTAGAGGATGCAAAAAGTATGAGTATACTATGTGAGGATGACAACTGTGATCATAGTAAAAAGGATTTTTTGCCGAAGGAAAGAAAAAGAGTCAGCTTTTCTTTTCTGGGGTTACCTTGAAAAAGGGTAACACTGTCATTATGAAAATACGCTTGTTTTCATGATGGAGGGCTACTGATCGTGATGGAGGATAACATAACATTACAAAGAGTAATGATAGTTATTTTCTATCATTGCTCTTTTTTGCGTTTTTTTCTTTATAAGTAGTCCTCCTAGATTTAAACAGGCTTATATTAGGAGGATATCATGGAAGGAACTATTTTTTCGTTATTACCACCATTGATTGCCATATTAATGGTTGTTTTAACACGTAAAGTACTGCTTTCCCTAGGAGTAGGGATTTTAGCAGGTGGATTAGTGTTAACGGAGTTTTCAGTTGGAGAAACGATTCAAAAGATTTGGGGAAGCTTTGCTACAATTTTCTACGCGGACGGCGCACTTAATACTTCAAATCTATTCATTTTGCTTTTCCTTTTAATTTTAGGTGTTATTACGGCTTTTATCTCAATCATTGGAGGAAGCCGTGCTTTTGGAGAATGGGCTTTACAACGTATTAAAACGCGTCGTGGAGCTCATCTATTAACAGCTGTGTTAGGAATTATTATCTTTATTGATGATTATTTTAATGCACTAGCTGTTGGACAAGTAAGTCGCCCGGTAACAGATCGACAGCGGGTATCAAGAGCGAAGCTTGCTTATTTAATTGATTCAACTTCAGCTCCGGTATGTGTGATTGCACCGTTCTCAAGTTGGGGTGCCTATATTATTACGGTTGTAGGTTCAATTCTAGCTGCACACGGGATGAGTAATGTGTCAGCATTTTCGGCATTTGTACAGATGATACCGATGAATTTTTATGTATTTACCGCATTAATTATGGTATTCGTGGTGAGTGTTTTTGATATTAACATCGGACCAATGAAAAAACACGAAGAGCGTGCGATTCGTACTGGAGAAGTAACGGACCCAGAAAAAGGTGCAGTACCAGGAGAGTTAAAAGAAGATTTACCAGTTAGTGAAAATGGTCGTGTATTCGATTTGATCTTACCAATTATTGTATTGATGATTGGGACAATTGGTGCGATGTTATGGACAGGCTATCAAGCAACTGAAGGTCAAGCTACAATCTTTACAATGTTTGAGAATACGAATGTACCTAATTCATTAATGATTGGTGGTTTATCAGGCCTTGTTGTAACGCTAGTATTATTTATCGCACGTACAAGACAATCGAATGAACTGTCTAATTCGGTGCTTGGTAAGGGCATAGTAGCAGGAATCAAATCGATGCTACCCGCTATTTATATTTTGCTGCTTGCTTGGATGATTGGAGATTTGATTGGTCAGTTGAAATCAGGAGAATTCTTAGCAGGAATTGTGGAGAGTTCTAATTTAAATATTGCCTTCTTACCAGTGGTACTATTTATTATTGCTGGCATCATGGCGTTTTCAACAGGGACATCGTGGGGAACGTTTGGTATTATGCTTCCAATTGCAGGTGACATTGTAGGAAACATTGAACCAGAATTATTATTACCAGCTCTTGCGGCTGTATTAGCTGGTTCAGTTTACGGAGATCACTGTTCACCAATTTCTGATACAACAATCTTGTCATCAACTGGAGCAGGAAGTCATCATATTGATCACGTAATGACACAGCTTCCTTATGCAATTATTTCAGCTGTGATTAGCATCATTGGTTATATTGTACTTGGTTTAACAGAAAGTACAGCTGCAGGACTTGGAACAGTAATGGTTTTATTAGTGGTATTTGTCTTAGTAACTCGTAAAAAGGGGAACATAACAGAGACATCATTAGAAAAATAGAAGAATAAAGATAGAGCAGATGCGCTTCACAACGTCTGCTCTATTTTTAATTATCCAATTATCAAAATTTTCTATAAAAAATATTTTGACATACTATAGCATAATAGCTATAATTCTTCGTAAGATAGTTCTAAAGACAGACTATGCTAAATTGTCAGAAAGTTTAAATAACTTTTTGGGTTATGACAGAGATAAAAGAAAAGAGAGAGTGTAAGGGGGAAACTATGATGGAAAATCGTCCTCAATGGGGTACGAGAGCAGGTTTTATCATGGCAGCAGCAGGTTCTGCAATTGGATTAGGAAATATTTGGAGGTTTCCGGCGACTGCCTATGAAAACGGTGGAGGTGCATTTTTCTTACCATACTTATTTGCGTTATTAACAGCAGGTATTCCAATCTTAATCATGGAGTTTGCAATTGGACATAAGTATAGAGGATCATCGCCATTATCGCTAGCGAGACTAAATAAAAAAGCAGAATGGCTAGGCTGGTGGCAAGTTGGTATTTCATTTATTATTGCAGTTTACTATGCAGCGATTATTGCATGGGCCATGTCTTACTTTGTCTTTTCGCTAAAGCTAAGCTGGGGTCAAGATACTGAAGGGTTTTTATTCGGTGACTATTTGAAATTAGCTGAGGTTCCTGGTCAAACGGGAAGCATTGTACCAGGTGTCCTAATACCGCTTATTTTAGTTTGGGTAATAGCTTTAGGTGTCTTACTAAAAGGTATTAAAAAAGGAATTGAAGCAGCAAACAAAATTTTCTTACCAACATTAATCGTTTTATTCTTTATCATTGTGCTTCGCGCTATTACATTAGATGGTGCAATGGAAGGGTTGAATGCATTCTTTAAGCCAGACTGGAGCGCTATTGCAGATGGAAAAGTTTGGGTGGCAGCTTATGGTCAAATCTTCTTCAGTTTATCTGTTGGTTTTGCCATTATGATTACTTATTCTAGCTATTTACCAAAGAAATCAGATTTAACAAATAATGCTTTTATCACTGGCTTTGGTAACTCAGCATTTGAATTACTAGCCGGTATTGGTGTATTTAGTGCTTTAGGGTTTATGGCAATGCAGCAAGGTGTGAGCATTGATGAAGTAGTAGCAGGTGGAGTAGGGTTAGCATTTGTTGTATTCCCTCAAATTATTAACGAGTTTCCGGCGTTTAATCAGCTGTTCGGATTACTTTTCTTTGGATCGTTAACATTGGCTGGTTTAACATCACTTATTTCCATTATTGAAACATTTGTAGCGGGGGTACAAGATAAATTTAACGTATCTCGTACGAAATCTGTCTTAATGGGTGGGGGCTTAGCTTCTATCATTTCATTATTATTTGCTACTCAAGGAGGGTTATACTTCTTAGATGTAATGGATTATTTTATCAATAACTTTGGTGTTGCTTTAGCCGGTTTAGTTGAAATTATCTTAGTGGCTTGGGTATTCCGTGAACTAAACAATCTACAAAAACATGCAAACAGCGTATCTGACATTATGCTTGGTGCTTGGTGGAAAATTTGCTTAAGCGTAATCACACCAGTTGTTCTTGGATACATGATGTTTGATAATGTGAGAACTAATATTTCAGAAAATTACGAAGGTTATGCGACGAGTTTCATTGTTCCATTTGGTTGGGGAGTTGCAGGTTTGGTGATTGTTGTTGGGATTCTATTATCATTTAAAAGTTGGAAGAAAGAATCATTATCTTCTGTGAAGGAGGATACAACGTATGGAAAGTAATTCAGTAATTATGATGATTGCAGGAATGATTATCATCTGGGGCGGTTTAGCAGCAAGTATTATTCATGCAGTGAAGAAATCAAAGGAAAGTAAAGCGTAAAAAAGAGTGCTTAGAACATTGTTCTAAGCACTCTTTTTATATTAAATAAACGTTTGTTTAAATCGTACATTACTTTTTCTTTTGACGATCAATTCTTTCCCATGACCGAAGCTGCGGATAAGGGTCAAAAGACCATTCGTTTCGACCGTTATCTTTGTACATACCGTAATGTAAATGAGGTGGAAATTTCCCAGATGTACCTGGAGGCCCGTATCCTGAACTACCAACACCACCAATGACCATACCTGGTTCTACAATCTGTCCCGTTTTTAAATCTTTAGCAAATCCACTTAAATGTGCTAGGTAGTGATAATTATTATTCAGGTCTCGAATTCCAATACGCCAGCCACCATATTTATTCCAACCTTTTAGTTCGATTATACCATAGCAAGGAGACTTGACTGGAACGCCATAGTCAGCGAAAATATCAGTTCCTTCATGAATTCTTCTTCCGCCCCATCCACGAGCGTCACCCCAAGTGCTGCGATAGCTATAGTTTGATCGAATCGGCACTGGAAACGAGGTTCCTTTTAAGTCAATACGACCATAGGTCTTAAAGAGCTTGGCGTTCCCAAGGATAATATCAACCGCTTTAGCTCGATGATAATAACTCCATAGCGCAATTTTAATATAATCCTCGCTTGTTCCAAAAGTTTGAATATAATTAGCCATTGTAAAAAGCATGTCTTCATCATTTAACTGATCAGCTTTCCCATCGCCGTTTCCGTCTTTTCCTAAACCACCTAATAACGAAATGGTTAAGGGGTTTTGGTCATTAAGCTTTGGATTTAAAGAACCCGCCCATTTTTCTGGAGAGTAATAAATAGCAATTGCACCTTTTTCTCTTGGAATATCCTTATGAGAGCGACGGACGTTTCGTTCATATTGATCAATTCCAGCAAAGTAATACCAAGGTATTGATGACACAGCCTCCATCTGCTGATATAATTCCATGCGCTTCGTATTTAAAGCTGCTTCATCTTCGGTAGAAAGTGGCGCAGCCTGAGATGAAATCGTACATGAAAAGCATAGTGAAAAAAATAACAGAAAAAGCACATATTTTTTCAATGGGCTTCCTCCTTCCTAATTAAGTTATAGTATTAGTTTGTGAAACGATGAAAAATTTAATAAATAATAATTAATGGAAATAAAATGATGTTAAGGTTATATGAACAATAAATAAAACGCTATCATTTGCGGTTATTAAAGGATAAAGAGTAGAGATAAATAAGTGCCGAGCGCTTGTCGAATCGCTCTTTTGTATGATAAAGTGACATGTAGTGTATTTTTTATTTGACAATTTAACAATCAGCATATAGGTTACAGACATTTTCTAGATTGATGGAGTTGATACTAATGGCAACAAAGGAAGAGTATGTCCGCAAACCCGAGTGGCTAAAAATTAAGCTAAACACAAACGAGAACTACACGGACTTAAAGAAAATGATGCGTGAAAAAAATCTGAATACGGTATGTGAAGAAGCAAAATGCCCTAATATTCATGAGTGTTGGGCAGTTCGTCGTACGGCTACCTTTATGATTTTAGGTCAAGTTTGTACACGTGCGTGTCGCTTCTGTGCTGTGAAAACAGGCTTACCAACAGAGTTAGATTTGGAAGAGCCAGAACGCGTAGCAGATTCAGTTCAGCTAATGAACTTAAAGCACGCTGTTATTACGGTAGTTGCGCGTGACGATCTAAAAGACGGTGGAGCAGGTGTACTAGCAGAGACAATTCGCGCTATTCGCCGTAAAAATCCATTTACGACAATCGAAGTATTACCTTCAGATATGGGTGGAGTAGAAGAGAACCTCCGCATGGTAATGGATGCTCGCCCTGATATTTTAAACCATAACATTGAAACAGTACGCGAATTAACGCCTCGTGTGCGTGCAAGAGCTACATACGAGCGTTCATTAGAATTTTTACGTCGTGCAAAAGAAATGCAGCCAGATATTCCTACAAAATCGAGCATTATGATTGGGCTTGGAGAAACAAAAGAGCAAATCATTGAAACAATGGATGACCTGCGAGCAAATAATGTAGATATCATGACAATCGGTCAATATTTACAGCCTACAAAGAAACATATTAAAGTTCAGAAGTACTATCACCCAAGTGAATTCGAAGAGCTTAGAGAAATTGCTTTAACTAAAGGATTTAGCCACGTTGAAGCTGGTCCACTTGTGCGTTCTTCTTATCATGCGGATGAACAAGTAAATGCTGCTTCAAAGCAAAAGCAAAATAACGGGTAATGAAAAAGGCGATGTTTCCATCGCCTTTTTTATTTCATCTTTTCATCTGTTACATGTTCATTCAATTCGTTTTTTTCCTCGCCGTTTGCATTCTCACCATCGTTCATCTTACGACCTTGAGGAGATTTAAGCATTTCTTTAATGGTTAAATGAATGGACTCTTCCACAGACTCGGCTTTCGTATTTGCTTCACTGAAGCGTTCGATATCTTGAATGTGCTGTGGGTTATCTGATACGTATACGTGATAATAACGGGGCATAATAGACATTGCTGTCCGTTTTACTTGATCAGCGGTAGCATTTCGATCTTTTGTGTCTGTTTTATACGCGATTAGCACGTCTTCATCTGTCACAAGCGTAGCTACGTCATTCACATTTGGAATGGCTGAACTAAGTTTACTAATTGAATCAGCTGCTTCCTCACGGTCAAGTGTAGCAATGTTTTGTGCCTTTTCAGTATCGTTAGCAACAGGTGATTTTTGATAACGTACGTACCCATAATCGGTATCGTTATCCTTTTCTTTGTTATATAAATCGTTATGATCATGATCAGCTACATTAATAGCATTTGGATTATTAGGTGATAGTGCTTCATTATCTGTTTCGCCCCCTGCCTGACAACCTGATAATGCAACCATTGTTAACATGCCGCAATAAATTAAATATTTTTTCACTGTAAACGACCTCCCTATCTATAGGTTGCGGCGATTGGTTAAAAAATTGCCTGTAAATTGCTGGTTTTCATGTTTTTTAATCAAACGATTGTTTAGAAAAAAATTTCAAAATGTGGTATGGTAATTTTGAAGAGAAGAGGTGAAACAATGATTTGTGTTAATAATGTTTGCTATGAAGTAATCAAAGAAGAACGAGAAGGGTTTGATGAGGAAGCTTTTCGAAGTCGATATATTGATGTGCTTAGTCGCTACGACTATATATTAGGCGATTGGGGCTATAATCAGCTGCGTTTAAAAGGTTTTTTTGATGACCGTAATCAAAAAGCTACATATGATACAAAAATAAGTACAATTCAAGATTATTTACACGAATATTGTAATTTTGGCTGTGCGTATTTTGTACTGAAAAAAGTAAATAAATAAAAAAGGTCAGCAGAAGATGTACTTTCTTTCCGCTGCCTTTCTCATTAAATGACCTCGTATAAGAACTCTCTAAGTTCTTGACCATCTTCTTCTGAAAGCTTAAATATGTGCTCTAAATAATTTGGTTCCTCTAAATCATCTGAGCCAATAATAGCAAAGCGTCCCCCTTGAATATCTAAGACAAGATGCTTGCCATAATAGCGATCAGACTGAATGATAGCAAGGTCAAACCGTTGATTTTCACCCATAAAGCTAACAAATCGAGTTTTTGTATTAACTACATCATCATATAAATAAAAGCGTTCGCTCATTCTCTTGCTCCTTCCTTCTTTCCATACTTTTATCATATCAAATGAAAAAAGAAAAGTGGGGAGAAGCCTGCTAGAAAATTTTATAAGCGAAGCGTTAGGAGGAAACATCATGTACTTTGTAGATCGTCAAAAGATTGAACATATACTACGTTTTTATGAGCAGCACCTAGTTGTTTTTTCTGAACAATCTAAGTGGGAAAGTACTATCGAGAAAAAAGCGTTAGAAAGAGTTGTTCACCTCTTAATTGAAAACGTTTTAGATGTCGGTAATGCAATGATTGATGGATTCATTATGAGAGATCCTGGAAGCTATGATGATATCATTGATATTCTTATGGATGAGAAGGTAGTAGAAACTTCGGAAGAACAGGGCTTAAAAGCAGTAATTAATTTGCGAAAAGTCCTTGTACAAGATTATTTAGATGTTAAACATGATGAAGTGATACATGTTGTTCAAGAGAACAAAGAGGTTTTAAGTCAATTCCCAACTCGAATTCGTACATATCTAGAAAATGAATTAGGACCTGTTTCAGCTTTCCGTAATTAGCGTGAAAGAACTGTGAGCTGATTTGTGATTTTAGGAAAAATAAGCTATTATCGCATTGTAACTCTATCTGCTTTCTTATAATAAAGAAGGCGTTTTTATTATCGAATGAATTAGTAGGAGGCAGCTATGAAGCAATATAAAGGCTATTTAATTGATTTAGATGGAACGATGTATAAAGGAACAGAATTAATTGCAGAAGCGCGTGATTTCGTCATTGCATTAAAAGAAAAAGGTATTCCGTATTTATTTGTTACGAATAATTCAACAAAAAGACCTGCTCAAGTAGCAGAAAAGCTTGAAAGCTTCGGAATTCCCACAACAGAAGATCAAGTGTTTACAACAAGCCAAGCAACGGCTAATTATTTGCATGACCGTAAACCCAACGGTACAGTATATGTAATTGGTGCAGAAGGGATTCGCCATGCGCTTACTGAAAAAGGGTTCACAATTCAAGATGAAGATACGGACTTTGTAGTCGTTGGCTTAGATCAAGAAATTACATATGAGAAGCTAGCAAAAGCTTGTTTAAACGTCCGTAACGGTGCATTTTTTGTGTCGACAAATGGCGATATTGCACTTCCAACAGAAAGAGGCTTACTTCCAGGAAACGGTTCTATAACGTCGGTTGTTTCGGTTTCTACTCAAACACAACCAGTCTTCATTGGAAAGCCAGAAAGTATTATTATGGAGCAAGCGTTAGAAGTAATTGGAACACCGAAAGAAGACACTCTTATGGTAGGCGATTATTATGATACAGATATTTTAGCTGGAATGAAAGCAGGATTAGATACTTTATTAGTTCATACTGGGGTAACAACAAAAGAGCTACTTAAGGGGTATGATAAGCAGCCAACTTATGCTGTTGATTCCCTAAAAGAATGGATGGATAAAATATAATGAATGAAAAGAGAGTGATTCAAATTGAACCACTCTCTTTTTTTATTCAACATTTTCAGCTCGATGTGCCAGACGACTCGAGGCAGCTGCAGCAATAGCACCAACAATATCATCAAGGAATGTGTGACATTTTCCAGACGATTTATCGTTTAATTCTTCCAGTATCCCTGGCTTTTGCTTATCAATATATCCATAGTTTGTAAAGCCGATTGAGCCATACACGTTTACGATGGATAAGGCTAAGATTTCATCTATGCCATACAAGCCTTCGTCCTTTTCTAAAATTGATAAGAGCGGCTCTTCAACTTGTTTCTTTTCCGTTAAAATATCCAGTTGAATACCTGTAAGAATTGCATTCTGTACTTCGCGTTTTGAGATGACGCGCTCGACATTGTACTCACATTCTTGAATGTTTAAATTGGGGTGGTATTTCTTTTGTAGATAAAAAACAAGATCAGCAATATCTCTTACTGTGACACCACGTTTTGTTAGCCACGCTCTTGCTGTTTTTTCCATTTCACTTTGCTCGTGTTTTTTCTCCAAGTATCATCACCTAATTTCTTTTTATTTTTTAATGCTTAAAGGAATACAGAAGCATATGTTTAGAAGTAAATCATGTACTTCACGATTTGGTGAGCATATCATTACATCTTCTAGTATGACTCACTCGGAGGAAATCATAATAAATTGTGTAATTCTAATCTATTCGATTGCGCATAAATATTATGACAAGTATTGAATTTCTTTATGGGAAAACTTTGATCAATGAAATGAGGGGATGTACGTGAAGCAAGCAATTTATGAAGGCTATGGTTTACACCCTGATGAATTGTTGACTTTGGGCGCTTATCAAGCCTTCCAATATCGAGACATCTTGTATACGATTATTCATTTAAATCAAGTGGAAGAAGATGAGCTGAACGAGTTGTATCAAATGAGTCAGTTTCTCATGAGCCAAGGTGACCGTTATATCTCTACATTTATGCCAAATCTAGAAGGAAATATGATTACAGAATCAGATGATTTAAAGTTTATGATTTGCCGATCGATAGCCGCACCGCGAAATGAACAGTTTGTCATTGGTTCAGAGCTAGCAGAATTTCATCAGCGCGGTCGAATGTTTCCTTATGAAGTTGAACATTCAAAACGGTTAGGTCAATGGAAATCATTGTGGGAAAAGCGGTTAGATCAAATGGAAGAGTTTTGGTATGGACGATTGAGAGCTTTGCCTAATCAAGAAGTTGAAAAGAAATTTCTCGAAAGCTTTCCATACTATCTAGGGCTAGCAGAGAATGCCATTCAGTATTTAGTGGATACAGAGATTGATGATTTGCCAAGAGCAGTAGACTCAGCTACAATTTGTCATCACCGATTTGGACAGACGACTTGGGGAAGCCAGTATATCTATAAACTCCCAGTGGATTGGGTCTTTGATCATCCCAGCAGAGACTTAGCAGAGTATATTCGTGAACAATATTTATCATCCTATGAGCTAAATCCACATCAGTTGCATTACTTTTTAAGTGAATACGAACGTATTAACCCACTCTCATCATTTTCATGGCGTCTTCTATATGCGAGACTGTTGTTCCCTGTGCATTATTTTGAAGTGGTAGAAGGATATTATAGTGTTCAAAGCGAAGAACAAAAGCAAGGCTATTATAAGCAGCTAGAAGCTGTCTTAGATCACTCATCCCATTATGAGCGATTTTTAAAGCAGTTTTATCAATCCGTTGGAATTTCTACTTCACGGTACCATATACCAGAAGTAGGGTGGTTATCAAGCGGTGTTTAAGTGGTATAAGTAGAGTAAAGACATATAAAGATAATGCGACGTGACGCCTATTGCGGTAAACAATAAGGCGTCATGTTATGTAATTAAAAATCAATGAGGTGATAGATAATGGACAAGCCGTTTATTTTTATTACGAGGAATATACCGGAGAAGTTCGTGGAGCCACTACGCGTAGTGGCTGAAGTAGAGATGTGGCATTCAGAAGAAGACCCGGTACCTCATGATGTACTCACTGAAAAAGCAAAAAAAGCTCATGGGCTTTTAACGGTTTTATCTGATAGAGTAGATGAAGAATTATTAAAGGAAGCCACTAATTTAAAAGTAATTGCGAATCTAGCTGTGGGGTTTGATAATATTGATATCCAAGCAGCGACAAAGCGTCAAATCTATGTTTGTAATACGCCTGATGTGCTTTCAGATACCACAGCAGATTTAGCTATGACGCTCCTTATGACAACGGCTAGAAATATTTTAGAGGCTTCAGCACATATTAAAGAAAATAAGTGGACAAGCTGGAGCCCATATTTGTTAGCTGGTCGAGATATTCATCATAAAACGCTTGGAATTGTTGGGATGGGAAAGATTGGTGAAGTGCTAGCGAAGAGAGCAGCAGGTTTTGATATGAATATCCTTTATCACAATCGTTCTCGAAATGAACAAGCTGAAAGCAAGTTACCTGTTACATATGCATCAATGGATGATGTATTAGAGAAGTCTGACTTTGTTGTGTGCTTAACACCTTTAACAAAACAAACTGAAAATATGTTTAATGAGGAAGCATTCAAAAAGATGAAGAAATCTGCGATGTTTATTAACGTTTCTCGGGGTGATGTAGTGGACGAAGCCGCTTTGTTAAAAGCGTTGAATGAAGAGGAGATTGCAGCAGCAGGACTGGATGTCTTTGTGAATGAACCAATTGATGGTTCACACCCGTTAGCCATGCACCCAAAAGTAGTGGCACTACCTCACATTGGAAGTGCGACGGTAGAAACACGCACAAGTATGATTAAATTAGCGGTACAAAACATAGAAGCTGTTTTAGCAGGGCATTTCCCATCTACCATCATTAATAGAGAGCTTGTGCCTCAAGGTTAAAGAATAAAAGCATTTCTTTTATAGAAATGCTTTTTGTATGTTAAAAAACAAGAAAATACGTGTTATGATAAGGAAATGAAATATTTAAAAAATTTAAATTTGTCTTTTTATTCAACGAATAAAGAGATAAATTTAAAGTAAAGTCTTGTAAAAAAGAAAAATAGGGTCTATAATGTCCACTATAAGAAAACAAATGTATACGTGAAGAGAACATAGAGGTGAATAATATGACAAAAAGTATTTCAGTAGGATTATTAGGGTTGGGAACGGTTGGTAGTGGAGTAGTTAAAATTATTGAAAATCACCAGGATAAGTTAAGTCACCAAGTTGGCTGTCCGGTAACGGTTAAAAAAGTGGTAGTTAAAAATATTGATAAAGTTAGAGATGTAGAGATTAGTAGTGAGAAATTATCAACAAACGTAGAGGATGTCATTCATAACCCAGATGTAGATGTTGTTATTGAGGTTATGGGTGGCGTTGAGGAAACAAGAGACTATATTTTAACGGCTCTTCGTAATAAAAAGCACGTTGTAACAGCAAATAAAGATTTGATGGCAGTTTACGGTTCTGAGTTATTAACGGTTGCATCAGAAAATGGCTGCGATTTATTTTATGAAGCAAGTGTTGCTGGAGGAATTCCGATTCTTCGTGGACTTGCAGATGGTTTAGCTTCAGATCGTATTACAAAAATGATGGGAATTGTAAATGGTACAACAAACTTTATCTTAACAAAGATGACAAAAGAAGGAAGCGCATATGAAGAAGTGCTAAAAGAAGCACAAGAACTAGGTTATGCAGAAGCAGACCCTACTTCTGATGTTGGAGGCTTGGATGCAGCAAGAAAAATGGCGATTCTAGCTACGCTTGGTTTCTCAATGAAAATTGACCTTGATGATGTGCAGGTTCAAGGTATTACGGAAGTAACGGAAGAAGATTTACAATATAGTAAACAATTAGGATATACAGTGAAATTAATTGGATACGCGCATCGAGACGGAGACAACGTCGAAGTAAGTGTTCAGCCAACGTTATTAGCGGATACACATCCATTAGCATCAGTTAGCGATGAGTACAATGCGGTTTATGTGTATGGAGAAGCGGTTGGAGAAACAATGTTTTATGGTCCTGGAGCGGGTAGTTTACCGACAGCAACTGCAGTTGTATCGGATCTTGTGGGCGTGATGAAAAACTTGAGGTTAGGGGTCAATGGAAAGAGTGCCGTAACGCCTCAATTCCCAAAACAGTTGAAAACAGAAGACCAAAAGTTTTCTAAACACTTCTTACGTATTCACGTAAAAGATCAGGTAGGCGCATTTGCCAAATTAACAACATTATTTTCTGAACGCGGCGTAAGCTTTGAAAAAATTATTCAATTACCGGTTACAGGAAGCGAACTTGCAGAGATCGTTGTTGTAACACATAAAACATCTCAAAAAGACTATGAAGAAATTTTACAACAATTAAGAGACTTACCAATCGTTGAAAACGTAAAAAGCAGTTATCGAGTAGAGGGAGTTGGCATCGTATAATGTGGAAAGGTTTATTACACCAATATAAAGAGTTCTTGCCAGTAACAGAAGAAACACCAATGTTAACACTACATGAAGGAAATACGCCGCTTATTCATCTTCCATATTTATCGGAAGAACTTGGCATTAACTTGCATGTAAAAGTAGAAGGTTTAAACCCTACAGGTTCATTTAAAGACCGAGGTATGGTCATGGCCGTTGCAAAAGCAAAAGAAGAAGGAAGTAACACAGTCATTTGTGCATCTACTGGTAATACGTCTGCAGCAGCAGCAGCTTATGCGTCACGTGCAGGCATGCGCTGTATCGTTGTTATTCCAAACGGAAAAATTGCAATGGGTAAGCTCGCTCAAGCTGTTATGTACGGAGCAGAAATTGTAGCAATTGAAGGAAACTTTGATCAAGCACTTTCAATGGTTCGAAAACTTAGTGAAACAGCACCTGTATCTCTTGTAAACTCTGTGAACCCTTACCGAATTGAGGGGCAAAAAACCGCAGCTTTTGAAATCTGTGAACAGTTAGGAAAGGCACCCGACGTTTTAGCAATTCCTGTTGGGAACGCCGGGAATATTACAGCATATTGGAAAGGTTTCAAAGAGTATAATGAGCGTAATCAGAGCGGTCTGCCTCTTATGCACGGTTTTGAAGCTGAAGGAGCAGCAGCAATCGTTCGAAACGAAGTAATTGAAAATCCAGAGACAATTGCAACAGCAATTCGTATCGGTAATCCAGCAAGCTGGGATTATGCGGTAAATGCAGCTAATGAATCAAAAGGCAAAATTGATGAAGTGACGGATGAGCAAATTTTAGATGCATATCGCTTAATTGCTAGAAGAGAAGGTGTTTTTGCAGAGCCTGGGTCTTGTGCATCAATCGCTGGTGTAATAAAAGACGTAAAATCAGGGAAAATTGCCAAAGGTTCAACAGTAGTAGCAGTGCTAACTGGAAATGGATTAAAAGATCCGAACGTAGCAATTGACGCACATGATGTTAAGCCAGTTGTATTGCCAAATGAAGAAGAAAAAGTGTTTGAATATATTGAAGGTGTTGTCGCTTCATGTTAACTTTTGACCGCTTTAAAATCACAGTGCCAGCGAGCTCTGCTAATTTAGGGCCCGGGTTTGATTCCATTGGAATCGCTCTTGGGCGCTACTTGATTTTAACAGTGGAGCCAGCTGAACAGTGGGTATTTGTACCAAAGACAGCTGATGTTGAAGGAATACCAACAGGCAAGGACAACTTAATGTATCAGGTTGCCGAAGATGTAGCAAAGCAATATGAAGTAACTCTTCCAGCAGCAAAAGTGTATGTCTCAAGCGATATACCGTTAGCTAGGGGGCTTGGAAGCAGTGCTTCTGCAATTGTTGCAGGTATTGAACTTGCTAATCAGCTTGCTAAGCTTAATTTATCGCAAAAAGACAAGCTGCGAATTAGCAGCCTAATGGAAGGCCACCCGGATAACGTAAGTCCTTCTATTTATGGAGGCGTCGTGATTGGATATCATCATGAAGATGAAACGTATATCAATCATATTCCCAACTTACAAGCTGAAGTAATAATGATTATTCCGAGATACGAATTAAAAACAGCTGATGCCCGTAATGCTTTGCCGAAGGTAATTGATTATCGAACAGCAGTAGAAGCCGGAGCAATTGGGAATATGCTTGTGTCTGCACTGATGAATCGTGATTTTGAAGCGGTAGGAACATTTATGGAAAAAGATTTATACCATGAGCTTTATCGAACAAAATTGGTACCAGAGCTAGCCATTGCGAGAGTAGAAGCTAAAAGGTTAGGAGCTTACGGAACAGTGCTGAGCGGAGCGGGGCCAAGTGTATTATGCTTAGCACCTATTGGAAAAGGAAAAGACATTGCTAAGCATTTAGCTATAAAATTATCTCATTGTGAAGTTGACGTAGTAGGTATTGATACAAAAGGTGTATATGTAGACGCTTAGGTCGTAACAAACTAAAGCAAAAACCCTCAAGCATCGCTTGAGGGTTTGTTATATAAGGGATCATTAGAAAACTTGTTCAACTTCTACAACACCAGGTACTTCTTCTAAAAGAGCACGTTCAATACCTGCTTTTAGCGTGATTGTTGAACTTGGGCAGCTGCCACAAGCGCCTAGAAGACGTAATTTTACAATGCCATCTTCAACGTCGACTAATTCACAATCTCCACCATCGCGAAGTAAAAATGGACGAAGCTTATCTAATACTTCTTGTACTTGTTCATGCATTTCCATTTCAGCCATGATTATCGACTCCTTTCCTTCTCTAGTTACATTATAAACGCTCTTACATAAAAAATCTATTCAAGAATCTTTGATTACGTTCGTTCAACTTGAAAAACGATGTTCTTTAAATAGTTTTTGTGTACAATAAAGATAAGATAGAGTGGAAGCTTTCTTTATTGAAAGAGCCATAGCATGGGAATAGGGGGAACAAATATGGAAAAAAACAACGTTGAGATTTGTGTATATGGAGCAGAAATTATTTGTGCAAGCTGCGTGAATTTACCATCTTCAAAAGACACACAGGAGTGGCTTGAGGCGGCGCTTAGTCGAAAATACCCGAATGAATCATTTAACATACGTTATATCGATATTTATAACCCACCTGTGGATGAAAAAGAGAAACAGGAGTTCTCGCAAAAAGTAATTGATGAAGATTTGTTTTATCCAGTTATTCTAATTAACAATGAGATTGTTGGAGAAGGGAATCCAAAGCTAAAGCGTATTTTTGAAGAATTAGAGAAATATGGATTTGTGTCTGCATAAAAAAACGCCTTTTAGGCGTTTTTTTATTAACCGTTATGGTATTTATACATCCATAAAATACCTGACTTTAATAAGCGAGCAACTCGACCCGTAATTGCGCGATCGTTTACTAATCCGAATCCGTGTTTTTTTCCTAAAGAGCCTAATACGCCTTTAAGTTTAATCGTTGGTAACTCAGTAGGTAGCTCTTCATTCTTCCATCGTGCTGTTAACACTTGAACAATCTGCTCTGCTTGCCCCTCAGCTAGTTGAGCACTAGGAGCATGTGGTAAGCTAGCACAGTCTCCCAATACATAGACATTCTCATTGTTAGGCAGATTATGATATTTTGTTAAGACTACGCGACCCTGAGTGTCTTTCTCAACGTTTAAATCCCTAACGACCTTGTTTGGTTGAATGCCGGCTGTCCACACAATCGCATCGCTTTTAATTGGTTCATCATGATTGTATAGAGTATTCTGTTCTACTCTCGTGATATTGGCGTTGTTCACAATTTCAATACCGTTAGAAGTGAACCAGTCTTGAACATAATTGCTCAAACGTTCTGGGAATGAAGATAAAATTAATTTTCCTCTATCGAATAGCATGATATTTAAATCAGAACGGCTTTCTTTTAACTCACTAGCTAATTCAACACCGCTAAGACCAGCTCCGACAATCGATACGGTTGCATGAGCAGGTAAATTGTTTAACGCTTGATATGTAGCGCGAGAAGCGTCGATTGTTTGAATGCTGTATGTATGCTCCGGTGCGCCCGGCACGCCGTGATATTTATCTTCACACCCTAGTCCGATAATTAAATCATCATAATGGAGGACTTCGTTGTCTTCAAGGTGAACTTGGTTATTTTCAAGATCAATGTTTGTAATGAAGCCATAGCGAATAGATAAACGAGGATGCTCTGGGAAAGAAACGCGAACGTGCTGATCTGAAATGGTTCCAGCCGCTAACGCGTAGAATTCAGTCTTTAATGAGTGATAAGGTGCTTTATCAACCAATGTTACATGTACATCCTCTGGCAATTGATTTGGAAAAAGTCGCTGTAGGACACGCATACCACCATATCCTCCACCGAGTATCACAAGGTTCTTCATCTGGATTTCCCCTTTACGTTTAGACATTTTATTCTCTCTATACTAATTGAATTGCTTAAAACATATAGGCATACAAAACGAAACCGATACGTCAATCGCATTCGATTTTGCATAGCATATTTTACTTAAATAATAATTTAATATAACCTGTTTTGTTTGTATTCACATAAAAGTATAACTAAATTGAATAAAAACCACAATATATTTCAACATAATTTCCTTATCAGCATGCAGTTTGGATATTTGACGTCTTTTTAAAAACAAGGTAGGATAAACAATTAGTAGAGAGGTGAGAATAGTGATTCAACCAATTATTGAATTTTGTATCAGCAATTTAGCTAGCGGTTCTCAGCTTGCGTTGGAAGAGTTAGAAAAAGATCCGAATTTAGATATTGTTGAGTATGGATGTTTGGGTTATTGTGGAAAGTGTGCACGGTCTCCTTTTGCTTTAGTAAACGGGGATGTTGTAGCTGCTGACACACCAGAAGAATTAGTAGCAGCTATCTACACACATTTGGAAGAGAACCCAATGTTTTAATATAGAGTAAAAGTAGAAGCGGTAATGCCTATAGGCATTACCGCTTCTGTTTTGCTATGATATGCTACGAATCTCATGCCATCTTTCTTTAGTTCGCTCAAATGTTTTGCGATCGGGATGATTTTTATGTTTATAGATAATTTCTGAAAAATAGAGAAGCGCCTGCTGCTGAAACCCGAGCCGATAGTTTAGTTCTCCTATAATATATAACAATCGAACTTCGTTACTGTTAGAAGGGAACGTTTCTTCTAAATATGCTGTGGTGTAGCACTTTAATGCATGTAAAGCGAAAGCTCGCTCTTGTTGGATGTCATCAAGCAGTCGGTATAGCCAGCTTACTCGTAGCGTGAGGCTTGCGAGTACAGATGACTTTTCTTTTTTTATGTTGGCACAATAAATAGCCAGCTTGTAAGCATTTATTGCTTGTTGCAACGTTCGTTCTTGATCATATGGCTGGTAGCTCCAATTTTTTGTGACCTTTTCCTTAACTTGGTTTGCACTACCTGGAGGAAAAATTCTTGAGAATTGTTCTGTACTCGCATATCCACACTTTGGACAGATTACGACATCATATATGATAGGGTGCAGCTTTGGGTTTTCATAATAAATAAAAAAATCAGTATCGTATCTTTGAGCCTTTAAAAAGCGAGATCGGACTTTTTTAGAATAAAAGCTGTGGCTACACAAAGCACAAGCGATTTTTTTATCATAAAGAGGATGTAGGGTTTCCAATTCATTTCCTCCTTTTGAAGTTCAATGATTCTTTATAACTATATTATACACTTTTCGTTTCGTGTTTTGGGTCTTTTGTAGTGTTTGTGATAGAAAAATAAAAACTCCTTAACCATTTTGGCTAAAGAGTTGGGAAACGGGGGATGTTCTTATTGTTTCCTACATTGAATGATTTTATACTAAGACCATACTAAAAAATAATGGGTGATTAAATGAAAAAATTTGCTTTTACAAAAATGCACGCGCTTGGAAATAATTATATCTACGTCAATCTATTTGAAGAGCATATTGCGGAAGAAGATTTAGCTTCTGTTGCTATTAAGGTATCAAACGTCTATACGGGCATCGGGTCAGATGGGATGATTCTAATTTGTCCTTCTACTAAAGGGAATGTTAAAATGCGCGTATTTAACAACGATGGTTCAGAAGCAAAAAATTGTGGGAATGGCTTAAGATGTGTAGCTAAGTATGCATATGAGCATAATTTAGTAGAAACAGAAGAGTTTACAATTGAAACATTATCAGGTCTTGTCCATGCGACTGTTCATTTGCAGGATAAAAAAGTAAATGAAGTAACAATTGATATGGGGAAACCAAAATTAAAGCCAGCTGAAGTTCCAATGCTTGGATTTGAAGGTAACAGCATCGTGTCAGAGAAAATGGAGTTCGGTGGCGAAGAGCTTATAGGTACAGCTGTATCGATGGGAAATCCTCATGTTGTATTTTATGTAGAAAATATTGAAAAAGCACCTCTTCATACATTAGGACCAGTGGTTGAAAAGGATCCACGTTTTCCGGAAGGTGTAAATGTTGAATTTGTAGAGATTATGAATGAATCAGAAATGCATTTTCGCGTTTGGGAAAGAGGTTCAGGTGTAACGCAAGCTTGTGGAACCGGTGCATGTGCAGCAGTTGTTTCTTCTGTTTTAAATAATCTTACGCAAAAAAATACTCCCACAATTGTTCACTTGGCGGGTGGAGACTTAACCATTACATGGAAAGAAAATAACCATGTACTAATGAAAGGTCCAGCAGTTGTTATTTGTGATGGCGTTTATTACTATTAAGAACTGAAAGCAGAGTAGTTGTTCATCATGTACTCACAGCGTATACTTATAGGTAAAAGGAGGTCATCTAACTATGAGTCAAGATATCCTAGAAATTACAGAAGCGGCTAGCTTTCAAATAAAAGATATGATGAAAGAACATGAAGAAGAGAATGCTTACCTTCGCGTAACGATTAACGGAGGAGGCTGTTCAGGTTTATCATACGGAATGGGCTTCGCACACGAAGTTAGTGAAGACGATATGCAGTTTGAGCAACATGGCATTCAAATTCTTGTTGATAAAGAAAGTGTGCCGATTTTAAAAGGAGTTAAGATTGATTATAAGCAGTCTATGCTTGGTGGAGGATTTACAATTGATAATCCAAATGCCATTGCATCATGCGGCTGTGGATCTTCATTCCGCACGGCAGCGAACGCTGGTACACCGGAAGAGTGTTAAGCGATATATCAACGTTTTAAGCTACCGAGATATTATTTCGGCAAGCTAATCGGAAGCATGGACGATGGTTGTGTATTACGTTTGAAATATGCGAGAACTCAATCGCATACAAGCGTATTAACAACCCCAGTTTCCTATTCGAAGGATTGAAAATAACGACTTTCTTAACGGTGAAAAACACATCGTTAGGGAGGTCGTTTTTTTTATGGCGTTAAAGAAGCGAAAGAGAAGAAGTCCAGTAAGAGAGCGCATTGGTTCGAAAGAGTACCCGCAATTAACATTAGAGCAAGGACTCGATATGGTTATCTCCGGTAAGAAAATAGAAGGCGTTAGAGAAAGAACGCTAAGAGACTACATAAAGACTTGGCGATACTTTACTGACTGGCTCGCAGATAACTATCCGGAAGTAGTGTTAATGGAAGAAGTAACGGCGGAGATGATTCGCAACTACGTTAATTATCTTAAATACGAAGCTAAGAAGTACGATGGACATAAGTATATTGACTGCGATAAACAAGGAGTAGGATTAGCAGAAACGACAATTAACATTAGGTTGCGCGTATATCGAGCGTTATTTAACTACTTAGAGCGTGAAGAACTAATCGAAGTCAATCCGATGGATAAAGTAAAGCTACTGCGCCATGACTTAGACCTAACGAATTGCTTTACGGAAGAAGAGATAAAAAAGATATTAATGCAGCCGAATCAAAAAGACTTTGTAGGATTTCGTGACTTCGTTGCTATGAACTTGCTACTGGATAGTGGGTTGCGTATAGGAGAGCTTATTAATTTACGTATTTCTGATATAGACTTTCAGACTCGCTTTATAACGTTGATTGGCGAGAAGAATAAGAATCGAAAGCCTCGTTTGGTACCGATATCAGCTTATGTATCGAAGTTATTAATGCAATTAGTTACCGAAAACCAAACGCACTTTAAATTAGATCGTATATTCCTTTCGTGCTTTGGTGAGCCGATTAGTGAAAATCACTTCAATAAACGTTTGAAATATTACGCTGATAAAGCCGGAGTAGCAGGTAAGAAGGTTACAGCGCATGTTTATCGCCATACATGGGCCAAAAACATGATTTTAAACGGTTGTGACGCCTTTACATTACAGAAAATGGGCGGTTGGGCTGATATACGTACCATGCGCCGGTATATCCAAATGGATACGGAAGAGATGCGTAGGAGCCATGATGATTATTCACCGATTAACGGCATTCGCCAAAGACGTAACTGAACCGAAAAAGACAAAAAAAGAGGACACCTGCACAAAGCAGACGCCCATCTAATCGCTAATTAAATGGTATCGAAAAAAGCGTAAAAAGTCAACGCTTATTCAAATGCGTCCAAAAGTGCTTGTATGTGTCCCAAACGGGGGAATATATGATGTTAAATGCAGCTAATTATAGCGAAATGAAGCAATTGCAATCGTTCGCTAACGTAAATGAAATGAACGAAGCTATTCGCGGCTTTCTATATACATACAAGCACGAACTAACGCCGTCAGCTATTCGTATTCTTAAAACGTTATCTCGTTACGCATGTAAAATCGTTGGCGTAGCGTTTTTAAAGGTGGAAACTATCGCTAACTTAACGGAATGCAGCAAGCGCACAGTACAACGCGCATTAAAAACGCTGGTATCTTACGGTGTCATTGAGCGTAAATCAACTATTCGAGCGAAAGGGGGATCGGGCCACAACGTGTATGTGATCCGAACTGTGGACGGCTGTGTCACTCCGCCTGTCACTGCGGAAATGTCGCCCCGTGAAGATGCACCAAAGCCTGCCGTATCAAGCGCTGAACAAGCGAAAGTTAGCTCGGAAACAGAGATTTCTAAAACATTGCCTTCTAAGAGAATTAATAAACGAATTAACGTAAAAGAGATCGAGTTAGACGAATCATTTACGCCTTCTAATGTACCGAAAGCTTTCGTAGACGCTACTGCGCCTTTTTATGGATCAGCCGATACTATTTATCGTTTATGGAATCGAGTATTAGTTGCGTATAAAAAGAGCGAAGTGACTCTGCCGTTAGAAGAGACGGAAGTGTTAGCAGACGTTATACAAGCGTTTAAAGAGACTATTTTCGCTAAGAAGTTGAGTAAGATACGTAATACATTCGAAGGATATTTTTATCGCATAGTGGAGGCAAAGTTGGCGGTGTGGAAGCGCAGGGAAAATCCGTTGTTTGATTGGCTAAATATCGTATGATCTTTCGCCTATTATTTCGTCAAAGAGTCCGCAACTATATAGCGTATTACTCCGTCAGTACGTTTATTTACGTACTCGTAAGTATAGCTAGTTATAGCTACGGACTCTCCATGTTATTTATTTTTTAGATTTTCATTTGTTGAACTTTGTGAATGGTTTTATAAGCAACCAGTAAAGCTGATAATTCTAATTTTATATCTGAATTTGAATACTTATTTTGGTAAGCGTATTCGATTAATTTCATTTGATCTTTAGCACATTCAGTATAACTAATTTTCCCATCTTCGTAAGTAGTATCGATTAAGGCCCCAAACCTTTTAATTCGGTCACTTAGCGTTGATTTAGGAATTTTTAGTTCTTCTGCAATCTGTGTTTGTGTATAATACATCTATTCTCTCCTTCTTTAAGTATTAGGAGAGTCCGTAAACCAATATCATTTTAACGTTTTTGTAGTCGCATTTCAATTTCAAGCTATCTACTTACCGGAAGTGAGAGTTCGATAGAATTTGAGACGTACTTATTTTACGCATCATATAGAAGAAACTCGATCTATAACGTGATATTACATCGAACCGAATCGGACGATATCTTCCGGTTTTATAGTACGTTTAACCAGCCGAGCCAGTGTTATGCGCGACCCTCAAAACGCTTTGACATTACGTTAAGCCTATACAGTCGTACATATAGAAGGAACGTGTATTTAGCGCTAGATTGTGAGTTATCTATCGTAAGGAATTATCAGCCTCACGCGCCTGGGACGGGAGAGGTCTTTGGAACTCAGGGGGTTTATGCAGTATTTTATTCATTACGAAGGACGATTGGTAACATTATGCGGGTAAGAAACCGCGTCATATCAAGCGTGCATAAATAATGTATGGCGTATAGTTCTTCGAAAGTTAACAAACGTTGATGTATCAAGGGTTATTCTAAGTGCTAGTTTACATAAGATATGTTACAGGAACTGATAATGTATATCAAATACATTGATAATGAATGGGCGGGGTAGGCATAAATGGAAACCTTTCGCCTAAGCTGCGACATTTTCTTACGAAATTTTAAAACTCAGGGCGTTAAGGTAGGGGGGCGCCTCTATAATCGCAATTATCCTTGCCTACCGTATCTTAAATGCGGATATCTAAAAAACACTTCGATCCTTCGATTCTATCACATTTTAAAATAGTCTTCTGGCACGTCTTTACCAAGCGCCTTTAATCCTCTACGAACCTTTGCGAGTGTTGAATGTTTCGGACGGTACTCTTTATCGTTACATAACCTCGAAATCGTTCCGCGACTAAGCTGCGCCTTTTCTTCTAATTCAATCTGCGAAATGCCTTCACTATCTAACCAATTACCGAATTCTGTTCGCTTCTTACCTAATCCGAATAAGTTAAACATCCTTATCACCTCGTTAATAGGCTTGACCGAAATGTCATTTTTTAAACCGAGCGCAAATTAATGACATAACGGACAAACGGGCGAGAATACCATTCACTAAGCGAGTCAAAATACGTTTCACAATGCGCATAGAACAGCCCGTTTCTCTCTTCGTATGAAATTTCGCGGCTAGTATTTTAAAACGTCTCTAGAAATCCTTTTCTACCAACGTCTGAAGCCATTTTGAATCGTTCTACTTGCGAGAAACTATCTTATCAGATATTAAGATTCGGAGGTGGTGTTGTGATATTCGAAATACTATCGTCAATTGCAATGAGTAGCGTCTTAGCTTCAACCTACGTCTATCAACACGGAGGAGGTAATGATGCGAAGAGGATAGAGCGAATTGCAGCGAACGCGGGTCTTGTTGCGAAGGATGGGCAAAAAATTAGAATTCACCGTAGAACTAGAGGTGCCGGTTATACGGAGTATGTCTATCAAATGCCGCAGGGAATGTCGGTAAATCAATTTAAAGAGAAGCTAGATCGTTTTCAAGACGGCTTAAATATCAAACGAAGATTAATAAATGTATCTTTCGAAGATATAAGGTCTGTCCAGTTGAACAAAGACCTTTTGACGCAGGTTCGTAGCTTATTTGAGAGAAAGCGAAGCGCGCAAAAGGAAATTGAGCTAACTTTCGACGGTATGCTACGATTCAAAGTCTATACTGAACCGTTAACCGATCATTTTCCTTATACGGGATCCTTATTACGTAAGTTGAACGGTTGGCAGATACCGGTTGGGATTAATCGCGCTGGAAAACTAATTAAACATGATTTCGAAGCAACGCCACATTTAGCGCTTGGAGGCGCCACACGCTACGGAAAGTCGAACTTTCTTAACGCTCTGATTAGCTCGTTGATATCTACGCAAACCAATAACGTCAGCTTTACGTTAATTGATCTAAAAGGCGGGGTTGAATTTGGCGGTTATGAAAATGTTAATCAAGTAAAGCGCATCGCATACGAACCTGAAGAAGCTCTAGTAGCGTTAGAACAGGCGTATAAAGATATGCGGACCATGCAGGAAACGTTGCGGAAATTGAATAAGCGTAAGGTCCAAGATACACATATTACCGAACGACACTTTATTCTTATCGATGAGGTAGGAGAATTGAATCCGCAAGAGGCTGTAACGAAGGAAGAACGGCAGATCAAAGAACAATGTCAAAAGTACATGAGTCAGATTGCGAGGTTAGGCGCAGGTTTAGGCTTTAGACAGGTTTTGGCGACTCAGTATCCGACTGGCGATGTTATCCCACGACAATGTAAGCAGAATAGTGAAGCGAAATTGTGCTTTCGCGTAAGAAATGCGGTAGCAAGTCGTGTTGTGCTGGACGAAGAAGGAGCAGAGAAGTTGCCGTTAATCAAAGGAAGAGCAATATATCAAACGGACCAAACTAATGTCGTGCAGACGCCATTTATTGACGATAACTTAATCCAAAATACTATTGGTCCGTACATTAACATCACATCGAGAAAGGAGCCGTATGCAAATGCAGAAAGCCATCAAGAAGGAACAACGTCAAATCGAGATCTGCTTATCATTGAAGAGGTGTGATTATCTCAGTCGTTCACAGCTGCAGGCTATTCATAATTTAGGCAGTCCTCGAAATACATCGCGTGTGCTAAAGGACATGAGTCGATACGTAACTTATTTTCGCGACGGTGAAGCGATTTACTATTTAACGAAAGAGGGTCGAGAACTGGTTAACGCTAAGAAAGTCCGTAAAAAAACACTTCAGGCACGCCATTTTATCATGCGAAATAGCTTGTACATTGCATATGGCTGCCCTGAGACATGGAAAAACGAAGTGAAACTTGAACTTCCTAACCGAGTAAAAGCCATTTGTGACGCTTTATTCTCACATGATGGTCGTTATTACATTATAGAAGTAGATCACACTCAAACAATGTTGGCTAATAAAACGAAAATGAGTAAGTATCGCAAGCTGATTGATCTCGGGGTATTCGATAGGAAACCAGCGTTTATTTGGATTACAACGACAGAATATAGAAGTAGGAAGCTAGAAGAGCTATGCGAAGGTCTTGACGTAAAGGTATTTACGATATCGGATTTCATCTAATGAAGAGGGGAAGCGGTATAAATGTTTAATCGCAAAGTTGAAACGGTAGGGACCATCAGTGAATTCATGCGTAAGAGGGACTCGGATGGCATAGTGAAGCAAATTAAAAAGGGAACAAGAGCTTACCAAGTAAAGCATGCATTGATCGCGCTGGCAGGCGTAACGACCATAGGATTGTCAGGTGTAAGCTCTTCTAATCATGCATATGCCGCAGGACCAGGCGAGTATGTCAAAAACCATGCAAAAGAGCAGATTGTAGATGCGTTAATGCCTCTAGTCGACATAATTCAAGCGTTGTCTTACCCTATTGCGTTAGTAATGCTGTCGTCTGGTGGTTTAATGTTTATGATAAATCAAAAAGATAAGGGGATATCATTAATACAAAATGCATCTTTAGGTTATGTATTAGTTCAGTTAATGCCAACTTTTATGAAGATTATTGTAGGGGTCGGTAATAGTATTGGTTTGATAATACCACTAGCGATTATCTAATTAAGAAGGCGCCCAAAAGGCGCTTTTATTTTGTTTCCGAAGTATCTAGCTCGATTAGATCACCGATGTTTTGAATTTCTAACGCTGTTGCAATGATTTCTAAGTATTTTCGATTGATTAAGTTCGTGCTCTTATTATTATACATATCGGATACTGTAGCTGCGCGAAGAGTTTCGCCGGTCTTTTCTTTTATTAAAGCTAACAACTCTTTTTGCGTGTGAATACCACGGCTTTCCATAGCTTCAGCTAATTTAACATGAATCTTGTACATGACTTCACCTCTTAAGTGAATTATAAACTAAAAGTATTTTTGCGTAAATACGAAAAAGCGTATTGACGAATAAAAAAAGCTAGTCTATAATCAACTTAACGATATACGAAAAAGCGTATATTCGTAATAAAAATAAAAGGCGGATGGTTTGAATGGTGAAAAACGTAAAAATTAAATGGCAGTTAGAAGGAGAAACAACATATGAAGACGTAAAAGTTTTGTTCATAGAAAACGACGTTATCTTGTATCCAGATGTTGACGGAGGGTTGTTACTGCAGCGAGTAGCAAAGAGTCTGGATGGATCCTATGTCTTCTTAGATGAACTAGCTCATTTAAATGATTACAACGAAGATAAAGGTGTCAGAAGTTTGAAGATGGAAGAAATCGAAGATCTTTCGGCAGTGGGGATGTTTAAACTTATAGCGAAATTAGCAGGCGACGCCCAATGAAACAGCGCTACTTGTACGTTTACGACGATAGCACCGAGGTAATAAAGCGGGATGTAGTTCGATTAGGCGACGAGCTGTACCTGGCGAAAGGTTATGAAGGATTGAGCGTTCATAAAGTTTTGCGTAGAACGGAGGACGGTACGGTAAAAGATTGGAAAACTGTAATCGAAACACATTTATTTGGGCCCGAGCTATTGGACGGGATCGACCTAAGTTCTATAGCGAAAATGTCAGTGGCAGATTTTTTCGCTGAATTAGCGCATAAAAAAAGAACCAACGGAGGCAACCGTTAGTTCCAGACGAAATATTACTTAGCAACACATTAACATTTAATGGGATTTAAGTCAACAGAAATCGAAAAGCTGGCAGATATCGTATATATGTAATGACCAGGCGCACAACGGCAATTGTAGCGCTTTTTTTTTGCGTTCTTTTGTACAACGTAGCAAATAACGGTCTTATATCAATTATAACGTCCACTTTCGGTAGATGCTGCAGATAATGTGGTATAAGCGAAGAAAACTTTTGCTAGAAACGTCCACTTTTGCGACCTAACGCTTTATATAAAATACAGGCGAAATGTCCACTTTTCGAAGTTGATGCGTTGTATTCAAAGTAAGGCGAAAAAATCGCTGGCAATGCCGGCTTTATATAAAAACTACTAACGAAAAGGAGCTGCTAATTCATGAAGAAACCATTCAGTAAAAAGAAAGACGCTTATCAACGAAATTTTATTAAGTTACCGTCTGATTTATCGCACTATATCAATCACCAAAAAGTTAAAGCGGAAATGTTTTATCTGTACGCCTTAATTATTGACTATTACAACGAAGATGAATTCGGATATGCCTTTCCTAACAAAGATACGTTGGCGTTAAAGTACGGAAAGACAACACGGACAACAGGCGATCACTTAAGCATTCTACGCGATGTAGGGTTAATCGAAATAATTGAAGGGACAATTCATGGAAACGCTTATGTACCGTATGAACCTTTAACCTCGGAAGAATTTTACGAAAGATATCCTGACGCATGGGATAACTATTTAGAGTCGTTACGAAAGTTAGAGGAGTCGCGAAAGCAGGCGAGTGCACGTATGGCGAGGTATCGAGATAAAGATTAGATATGTTACGGAAAATTAAAGCGTAACGTACGGAAGAAAACAGCATAATGTTATGCCGTTATTTATACGCTAACTAGATTTATATAACGAGATTTAATAACGAGATTTAAAATGATACTGCCTCCTTTAAAACCGTAAGGAGACAGAGTCATTAAAAGATACTGTATTCGTAAACTCATACAGCTCTTCGTAATTCTAACGAATTACTTGAGTATAGTACTTGTCGAAGAATTCTTTTATTAAAAGATAAAAGATTAAGAGCATAGGGAACCGGCCTCGCGCCACGCCCGAATTAGGAGGACACAAAATGAATCAATATAAATGTATTTTTTCACTACGAGTAGCAAGGCACTTGATTAAGCAAGGGTTTAACTTAGTGGGAATTGAACCTGCACGAAAACAAAGGAAAGGACTAGTTTTTGTCTTTGAAAACACGAATGAGCTGCAATCTGAACTTGAAAGATTATTTGGAGCTGATAACGCGTGATTTAAGTCGAAAAACAGCCTTTCTAATAGGGGATTTAGAGATATAACTTCTCTTCCGAGTATCTTACTATTCGAAGTGATTCTAAGCATCTAAAACACCTATCTAATAGAGAGGGAGCTGCCAATGTTAAATAACACATATCGAGATCCAGGAAAAGGGGCAATTAGCTACGCGGATCAAATTTTCGTAGGAAAAACACGTGATGAAATTTCGGCTTTGTTACCAGCTTTTCTAAATGGAGACTTAAACGAACCAAATCAGAAGAGAATTAAGCGTTGTGACTACTGCAATTACTGGTTTTATGACGAAAGCTTACGAAATACGAAGCGGACTTGCTGTGACGACTGCAAAACATCATATAAAACGTTACAAACTGCAAAAAGGCGTGCGGAAAAAGCGCTGTTTAATCCAAAACCTAAAAAAGAAAGGCTACAAGATTTATATCTTTGGTGGTTGGATTACCCATTTTGGGCGAACGAGTATGCAATGTTGAAAATAGGTTGGAAGTTTGAAAGGCCAATGAGCTTGTCAAGATTAGATTATATCCACAACGGAAAAGACGGTTACGGTACAGGCAATAAGCGTAAAACAAAAAGGTTGCCGGACTACCATGGAGATAAACGAGATGAAATTTAAGTGGCGACAAAAAGGTATAGGTAGAGGGGGGTCTTAACTGGATTCCCTTATAAACAATAAAAATATCTATTTTAAATTTATCGCGTTGGCCAGGAGGTAGCAAACATTGAAAATCGGAGAAGTAATTGATGTTTATGAGCATTGGGGCAACAATTTTGAAACGGTCCGAAAAGCAATTCTTTATCGTGATGGGACAATTGAGTACCTGCCAGAACCCAGGTACGAAGAAGAAGAGGAAGAAATTATCGAAGAGAAGGAGTGGTATTGATGGGTTTTTATCCGAAAGAAGAACAAGAAACGCTACTACTATACGATGCTGTGCAAAAACAGTGGAAATTCCGTTGCACATCAAAGCAGCATATTGACCAATTAACGAAGGTTGGCGAGGTTACTAGGGCATACACAGACGATGATGGAATGGTTATTGATATCGAAGGCTATTTGGCACCCAGTCAGGTGCGGTTGTACAACGTTCCATCTGAGAAACAGCAAGATCACTTAGCGAAAATGAGAGCACGTCGTTTGAACGACTAGATAGACATTTTAGGCGAATTTGACGATCGGAGACTAATAGTATTCAAGACGACACTAAGGCACCAAATTCGCCTATCTAATAAACCGTTTTTACAAACTAAACCAACAATAAGGAGAGAGTATTATGAACAAAAAAGTATTTTTAACAGCAGATCACGAAGGGTTACCGTCCCAGTCGATTCAGCAAATGGACGTTACCGAAGCAATGCACCTAGAGGCATCCGGCAAAGCAATCCCAGTAAGCTTATCGAACCTAGACGAAATCGAAAACGCAATTGAAAGGTTAGTCGCTGACTACCGTAAGAAATACGATGCAATGACTAAGAGTGAAGATCCGGTTTACAAAGTCGAAGGTGCAATCGATTATTATTCAAAACAAATGAAAGCTGAGCTTGAAACGGAAGTAGCAGCGTTAAACAGCAAGTACGAAGCAATTGTTGCAAGCACTAAAGAGTCAGCTATGCGCGACTTAGCTAATAAGCGCAGATATATATCGGAAGACGAACGTAAGGCTGCTCGAGACGTTGTAACGGAAACAATCGCGTCGATTAAGTTCGGTAATACAGGCGTCATCGATACGTTAATTGAGCAGGCTCCTTATATGACGGACAGTAGAAAACTCGCGTTATTGCAGGAAGTAGGCCGAATTACGGAAGCTACAAACGATTCAGCAGTCGTCAAGAAGGCTCGTAGCTTGTATATGGAGCTCGATGCGGTTAAGTCCGGCGAGTTACTGCCAGTTAAAATCGCCCAGGCACTACCGGACAGTGCGGACCTGCCGTTGAAACACCTAAAAATGACGCATCCGACGTATAGAGGCACTAAATGAGATCGATAAACAAGTCGAGCTATAGTCGCACAGCAGGAACACGTATAAAAACGCTAGCTTTCGAGAGTGAGAAACCCTATATCGAATGGCTGAAGCGCGAGGATTTTAAAATGATTCACAGCGTGGAAAATGAAGACGGTGTAATTATCGTCCAATACACAGTGTAGGCGCCCTTCATCGGGCGTCTTTTTTCGTATATAGCCGCGCATCATCTCCTACAAAAAACAAACAAAGGAAGTGAAAGAAATGAATGAAAAGCGATTCAACGAGATAGAAAACATCGCAGTGAATTATCTAATGAACACAATCGGGCAAATCAGCTCGGGTTTACAAACTGTAAGACAGCCGTCAGACCTTGATGACCTCGTCCCGAACGCTATAGAACGCTTAAAAGAAGGCCTAAGAAAGCTGCACGAAACGAAGCTTACTAAGTTTGAAAACCGGTATTTTAATTCGCACAAGCTTGCGGAAGTCTTTCGTACTTATATTAAGGCCTTAACAGCCATCCAAATGAGCGATTATAACCGGTCTAGCGCCCTTTTAGACGAAGGCGGAAAGCTACTGAACGAATATCGCGAGATTCTTATAAAAGCTGGTGAGAAGCGATGAGCCTTAATATCTCTTACCGTATCCAAGCAATCGACGATTTCAGCTCGACTATGAATTCCGTAAGTCGGAATCTTACAAGCGTCACAAACAGTATCAGCGCAAGCGTTGGCAAGCTATCCGATAGTACTGTGTCGATGGCTTCCGAAATGGCAAACGCATATAAAGAAGCCAAGCGAGATATGCAGATATTCAAAACCGAACAACTAGCCGTCGAGTACGGCTTTTTTAAGTTGGGTCAATCATCCGATCAATACGCCGGTAAGACGGGCGAGTTAATGACCGAAATCGAGAAGCTAGGTAAAACGCAAAAGACAATCACGGACAATATGATTAAAAACAACAGTATAATGAAAGGCGAATTCTTCGCTACAATTGGCGAAATGACGAATATGAGTACACAGGCGGAGAAGATTTCGTCTAATTACTCACGTATGTCAAACCCGTTACTAAGCGTTAACCAAGCTGGATTGAAAGTAGCCGATACGATGAACAAAATCGCTAATCGAGGGCACGCGTCAGTACTAGCGCTTCAGATGCTTGGACCTACCGCAAATATGAAAGAGCTTTACGATATGCAGCAATTAATTAACCGAGGCGTAATGCGATTTCAAATGGTAGCTCTTGCGGCTGCAGCAACGTCGGTACTTGCTTATGGCGCGATGCACAAGGCAGCGATGGATAGCGTGGCAGGTTACGAAGAAGCGTTTAACCGCATGAAATCGTCGGTACGGCAGGCGCTTCAGCCGATGGTGGATGTGTTCGGAGCCGTTATGATCAAAGTTTACGACTTTATTGATACCATAGCGCAAATGGCTATAGCGTTCAATAACGCCCATCCTACAATGGCGAAAGTGTTACAGGGAATCGTAATGCTGGTACCGGCGCTCACGTTATTACTAAGTCCGTTAGCTATCGGAATAGGCCTACTCGCAGGATTCAAAGCAGCGTTCGCATCCGTTTGGACGATGATCGCTCCATTAGTAACCGGTTTAGCTGCGATGAGTGCGACCGTTTGGATCGTAGCTGCAGCAATCGTAGCGTTAACAGCCGGCTTAGTATACCTTTGGAATACGAATGAAGGGTTCAGAAACGGTGTCATAACGGCCTGGGAAGCGATTAAAGCGAAAGCCATTGAAGTATTCCAGGGATTACTGACGATAATAACGCCAGCGTTCGAAGCAGTTAAAGCGTTTGTAATGACGAAGTTAGCTGAGATTAAAGCGTTTTGGGATCAACACGGGACGCAAATTATACAGGCTATGCAGAACGCATTTGCGTTTATCCAAATGATTGTAATGAATGCCTTCGCGGTATTAACGCCTTTCATACAGGCTGCGTGGGCTATTATTCAAACGGTCTTTCAAACAGCTTGGGAAGTTATCAAGACAATCGTAAATACGGCAATAAACATCGTTATGGGGCTTGTAAAAGTATTTGCAGGACTCCTAACCGGAGACTTTGACCTAATGTGGGAGGGCGTGAAGCAAATCGTATCGGCTGCGTGGAGTTTCTTAAAATCCATTGTTAGCATCGGAATTAACTTCGTAAGTAGTATTGTGAAAACCGGCCTAGACTTAGTTAAAACAATCTTTACTACCGTTTGGGAAGCCATCAAGACGAAGGTCAGCGAGGTGTGGGAAGCGATAAAGACGAAGGTTAAAGCTGCAGTCGATAATGTCAAAACTAGCGTAGAAAACGGCTTCGAGAAGCTTAAGAGCGCAGTTGATACGAAAATGAACGCGGCGAAAGATAAAATCGAGGATATTTGGGCTAAGGTAGAGGCGTTTTTCGAAGGAATTGACCTTTTCCAAATCGGTAAAGACATCATTCAAGGCTTAATCGATGGCATAGGGTCAATGGCAAGCGCGGCTATTACGAAAGCAAGTGAACTCGCGGGCGAAATCAAAGACACAATCGCAGGAGCATTTAAAGTACATTCACCATCACGTTGGATGCGTGATATGATCGGTAAAAACTTATTAATCGGTTTCCAAATCGGTTTAGACAAGGAGCGTCGCAGCACGTTGAATAAAGTCGCGGATATGACGCGATGGATGACTCCCGCGATGCCGACACTCCCACAAACCGATACTAGCGCACCTTATGCCTCGACTAGAGCGACTCAACAACAGCAGGTAATCTACGTAACCGTTTCGAACAACTTTGACGGTGATGATGTTTGGTCAGCCGTTGAATCACGCAATGCTTCTTCATACATCATAGGTAGTGCTTTACGCGGTAAGTAGGTGCGATTATTACGAATTTTTTTGTAATAATTAAAATGTTCATTTTTGTTTACATTTTGACAACAAATGGTATAATTTAATCAAATGTAGCGTATACTTGTACCCAACTATACTAATGTTCGGAGGTGCACGTCCATGCGTAACAAGGAGGAGAAGAATAAGATGAATGCAACTGCTATTAAGTCAATTGATAAGTCTAAACATACTGGATTATCAACTAACAAAAAGAAGTTGCTAAAAAGTCAAATGGGGAGTGCGTCAGCCAATGTTGACTTAAACAAAGTTCTAGAATGGTGGAAGTATGAACATAATTGATTTTAATAATCTTGGCTTTTCAGGCTTCGAACCTGAAGAAGATATTCTAATTGATACAGGTATTTTGTTTGCTTACTATAATGAGTACGACGCATACTACAATACAGTGACCTCACTATTCATGAATCACATTCTAGAGAATGATAATAATATGTTCTTATATGTGAATCCTACAATCGTGAACGAGGTCACTAATTTAGCGAGTAAACCTTTAAAACAATATCTAAAAGCATTTCCTGAAAAAACCCAAGATTTTTCTGAACAAGATGAACAAGTTTTAGAAAAGAAAATTGTCAGTAATCTTCAAACACTTATTGAAAATGAAGTTCTTTTAGTATTAGAAGGAGATAAAGAAAGTACGCTAGCTCAAATACAGACCTATTCTATCTTAGGTTCTGCTGACTCGGTGAATGCTTCTATTGCTAATTTGTACGGTACAAGCTTCTTAACGGTGGATGCAAGGCTGGCCCGAAACTTGGTTACTCTTGAAAAGAAATTACCGAATATTAAGAATGTTTATTACACCGGAGGTAGGCATAGAGACTACCATACTAATAACAAAAAATAACCGCAGTTACGGTTGTTTTTTTTTATTTGCTATGTAATATTAGTTTACCTATTTTGAAGTATTAACGCTTTGTTTGTTATAACCTATTGATTAACTAGAAACATTTGGGTATTATTAAGTTAACGATATTCACCGTTAAGTAATGACGTTGAAATCAATCCGTTCGAATATAAACAGTCGTCCAAAACGGCTATAAACGTTGATATTATTGCGATTCAAGCTAACGTAAGCATGAACGCTAATTTACAATTGATAATCCAAATGCCATTGCATCATGCGGCTGTGGATCTTCATTCCGCACGGCAGCGAACGCTGGTACACCGGAAGAGTGTTAATAAGGTGCTAAAAGAGACTGAGACATAAGTAGTTCAGTCCTT